>JANMJM010000018.1:0-10085 GCA_031371345.1 Vicinamibacteria bacterium | reverse complement strand
ATCGGCACCTCCGCGCATCCGTATCAGGTGAAGCGGCTCTTCAGGAACTGCTGGATCATCGGCCGCCGCTTCCGTCTGGCGCACGTGAAGTTCGGCACGAAGGTCGTCGAGGTCGCCACCTTCAGGCGTCAGATTCCGGCTGGCACCGAAGAAGAACCGGTGCCGGTGCTGCCCGTGCAGGATGTACCGGTGCCGCAGGTCGAGGCGACCGATCCCGATCTCCTGATTCACCACGACAACACCTTCGGCACGCCCGAAGAAGACGCGTTCCGCCGCGATTTCACGCTGAATGCGCTCTTCTACGACATCGAGACGCGATCGATCATCGATTACGTGGGCGGCCTCGAAGACATCCGCGCGCGGCTCATCCGCTGCATCGGCGACCCCGGCGAGCGCTTTCAGGAGGATCCGGTGCGCATGCTGCGCGCCGTGGCGTTGTCGGCGCGACTCGACTTCACCATCGATGCGCCGATCCTTCAGGCGGTCGATCGCTTTCATGGGGAACTGGCGCGCAGCGCACCCGCGCGATTGATGGAAGAGATCTATAAAGTGTTGCGAGCGGGGGCGGCGGAAAAGACGTTTCGCACGCTCGTCGAGACAGGATTGCTGGCGGCGATTGCGCCCGAGGTGCCAGGCCGCATCACGCCGGCGTTCTGGCATTCACTCGCCGCGATCGACAACTACCGCCGGGCCTTCAAGCGGAACCCTGAAGGGCTCAGTAACGCGCTCCTGCTGGGCTCGCTGCTGATTCCGCTTGGCTTGCTCGATCAACACCATGGACGGACGAAAGAACTGGGCGCGCGCTTTGGCATTCTGCCGCTGGCGCGGCGCGACGTGGAGTTCCTACGGCAGATTCTTCAGATGCAGCGGCATCTTCGCGACGCGAACGCCCCAGCGCGTCACAGGCGATCGATCATGCACCGCTCGGCCTTTCCGGGAGCGCTGATGTGGCTCGAGCTGCACGGCAACGCGCCCGATATCGTTGAGGGCTGGCGCGCGCTGCAGACCGAGGTCGCCGCGCAATCACCCGACGCGGCGCCACCGTCCGATGCCCTGCCACGCCGCCGCCGCCGCCGCCGACGCCGCAGCTTCCAGAGTGGCGGCGGGCCTGGCGGTCCTGCCGCACCGGCATGAGCATCCTAGTTCGCCTGAATTTCTTCGATCGTCTTGTACGGCCTCGCCAGCCTCAAACCAATCAGCAGCTTGATCAACGGCCACGAAGGATCGATTTCTCGCGGACGGAAACTGAACTTCGGGCTACGTGGGTGCCCGTGATGGTTGTTGTGCAGGCCCTCGCCTCCGGTGAGGAGCGCGACGAACTTGATGTTGGTGGCGGTGTTGTCGAAGTTGCGGTAGCCGATGTAGTGGCACAGCCCGTTGATGGACGACGACAGCACGAAGACGTACATAAATAGGTGTAACCCCGCGGCGAACAGACCCCACCATAATCCGAGAATCAGACAGAGCCCGACAGTGCCGATCGTCGGGCCGAGCATGCCGACCCTGAAGATCGTCCGGTCGCACCAGTCTTCCTCGATGTCGCGCGCGTAGCGATCGACGGTTTCTGGATTGTGGGCTTCCCTGACGTAGTGAAACACGTTGCCGAGCTGCACCGACCAGAAGCCGTGGAGATGAGGGCTATGCGGGTCGCCTTCGACTTCCGTGAACGCGTGATGTTTCCGATGGACCGCGACCCATTCTCTCGTCGACAAGCCGCTCGTCAGCCAGATGGCGAAGCGAAACACCAATGCGACAGCAGGATGAAGCTCCAGCGCCTTATGCGTGGCGCAGCGATGCAAGTAGATCGTGGTGCTGAAAACAGCGACTTGCGTCACCAGGGCAGATGCGAGGACCGCGTAGAAGAATGACCAAAGCACGGGCGCCGAGTGTACCAAAAAACTCACCCGTTGCGGCGCTCGAACTCGCGCATGAACGCGGCGAGCGCATCCACGCCGTCCTCAGGGAACGCATTGTAGATCGACGCGCGAATGCCCCCGGCCGACCGGTGTCCCTTCAATCCGTCCATACCCGCCTGTTCGGCGTCTTTCACGAATTGTTTCTCGAGCTCTTCGCTGGGCAGCCGGAACGTGACGTTCATCATCGAGCGGCTGTCCTTTTGAGCCGTGCCGCGATAAAACCCCGTACGGTCGATCTCGGCATAGAGCGTCGCCGCTTTTCGCACGTTCACTTCCGCAATCGACTCGAGCCCGCCCTGAGCGATGAGCCACCGCACGACAAGGCCGAGCACATAGATAGCGAAGACTGGCGGGGTGTTGAACAACGACCCATTCTCAGCATGAACGGCGTAGCTCAGCATGGCAGGCAGCGATGCAGACGAGCGCGCCAGCACGTCTTCGCGGAGGATGACCACCGTGACGCCAGCAGCGCCAAGATTTTTTTGGGCGCCCGAGTAAATCAGCGCGTGTTTCGACACGTCGATGGGACGGCTGAACATGTCCGACGAGGTGTCGCTGACGAGCGGCACATCGCCGAGATTCGGCAGCTCCTTCCATTCGGTGCCGTATATGGTGTTGTTCGATGTCATGTGCACGTATGCGGGACTCGGCGAGAGCACGATCTCTTCGGCGCGAGGCACACGTGTAAACTGCTCGGCCTTGGTCGTCGCCGCCACGTGCACCTTGCCGATCTTGCGCGCTTCATCGGCCGCCTTCGTCGCCCACACGCCCGTCACCAGGTAGTCGGCGGTCGTCCCTTCGCTCATTAGGTTCATCGGCACCATCGTGAACTGCAGGCTCGCGCCCCCTTGCAGGAAGAGCACGCGGTAGTTCGCCGGAATATCGGCCAGCGTGCGAATGTCGGCCTCCGCGCGCGCAAGCACGTCCTCGAAAATTTTCGAGCGATGGCTCACTTCCAGAATCGACATGCCCACACCAGGCAGCGACACCAACTCTCGCTCCGCTTGCTCGAGGACAGGAAGCGGTAACACGGCAGGGCCCGCCGAAAAGTTGAAAATGCGCGTCGTCGTTTTCATATCAGATCTCATGGATAAGTAGTCCATCCCGTAGCTTCGGCTCGAACCAGGTGCTCTTCGGCGGCATCATCTCGCCCGCATCGGAGACGGCCATCAGCTCGACGACGCTCACCGGATACATCGAGAAGGCCACTGCCGCCTTGCCGCTGTTCACCAACTGCTCGAGAGCGTTCGTCCCCCTGGCGCCGCCGACAAAATCAATGCGCCGATCGGTGCGAATGTCCTGAATCCCGAGAATCGGCGTCAATAATTTCTCCTGAAGGACGTTGCAGTCGAGCGCGTCGATGGCCGTCGGCCCGGGCGCGCCGGCGCTGTCGAGATCGACGAGATGCCAGGCGCCATCGACATACATCGACACTTCACCCTTGCGCCCGGGTGCGGCGGGCCCGCGCCTCATCGCAAATTGGCGCGCGACTTCGCCGAGAAAGTGTGGCGGCGTGCTTCCATTGAGATCTCGCACGATGCGATTGTACGGAAGAATCCGAACCTGATTAGACGGAAAGGCGACGCCAAGGAAAAAGGCCGCGTCGCGCGAATCGGGAAGCGCCTGTCTCGCTCGCGCGGCGCTCGCCGCACGATGATGACCGTCGGCGATATACAGCGCCCTTACGCACGCGAATGCGTGGGTCATCGCGCTCGCCTCGTCCCGTTCAACGAGCCAAATCGTATGGCGCACGCCGTCCAGCGCCGTGAAATCGACGAGCGGCTCGTTCATCTTCACGCGGCGTGTCAGCTCGTCCAAGGTGTCGTGGGACCGATAGGTAAGGAAGACAGGACCGGTCTGCGCGCGCAGCTCGACGATGTGCCGGGTGCGATCGTCTTCCTTGTCGCGTCTGGTACGTTCGTGCTTTTTGATGACGTCGTTGTCGTAGTCGTCGATCGAATACGACGCGCCGAGGCCCGTCTGGCTATGGCCGTCGGCCTCGAGACGGTACACGTACAGCGACGGCAATGCTTCCTGTATGAAAGGCGCGTCACGCTTCAACGTGCGATACCGCGAGGCCGCCGAGCGATACACGACATCGGCGTGCGGGTCGGTGCCCGAGGGAAGATCGATTTCCGCGCGGGAGACGTGCAGGAAATTTAGTGGATCGGCGGCAAGCGCACGTGCCTCGTCGGTGTCGACGACATCATAGGGGACAGCGGCGACGCGGTCTGCCACAGCCGGATCGGGACGAAGCGCACGAAAGGCTCGTACAGTCGCCATCGCGAACTTCCCATTATATCGAGGTGAGGAGATTACTTCCGGAGCCGGGACGGAAATTCGATGTACTGAGAAACGCTATCGCCTTTCGTGATGAACACATTGAAGACACGCGGGGTGCCCGATCCACGCAGCTCGACTTCGTGACGGCCGGCCTTCAGCTTCAGTGTCAGCGGAGTGACACCCTGTTTCTGCCCATCCACGAGCAGCTCCACGCCGTCGGGTTTGGTTTCAACCACCAGTGTGCCGGTCGTCGAGAACAGTTTGGCCGGCGCAGGAATGTACTGTGCCGCCGTGAATGCCGCGGCCATGAAAACGCCGAGCACCCCGAGGCTGACCAATCCTTTCAGCCGGCCGCCGCCGCGCGACAACTTCGACGGTTGTGCAGCGGCGCCGTTGTAAAGCGTGTGGGTCGCCCTGGCCTGTGGTGCCATCGTCTGCTTGACGGGCGCCCGCGGCGCGACGGGCACCGTGACGGTGACTGGCGCTGGTTGCTTCATCACGATCGCTGGGCCCACACGGCGCGGAGTCATGAACGCGATATCCGCCTCACTCGGCGTTGGGCGCACGCCGGATTCCGCCATCGCTTCTTCCAGCGCGTGCTCGGCTTCGACGGCAGTGACGAAGGTGCGCCGCAAGTCCATATGAAGCGCTTTCATCAGCCATCCCCGCAGTGGCAGCGCGAGCGATCTGTGCTCGTTGTTGGTGAATTGCGTGAGACCTGCGAGCACGTCATCGAGCCCGCCGATATGCTCGCCGTCGTGCAGTGGCCGGCTGGCAAGCAGTGCGACGGCAATCATGCCGACCTGGGCGACGTCGACGCGCCGATCGAATCGGAGGCCACCAGCGGATGGCGGCAGCGTCACTCGCAAATCTTTCCAGTACCGCTCTGGCGAATAGCGCAGTTGTTCGATCGCCGAGCCGAGCGCATAGTCGGTGACACGGATTTTGCCGTCCGCGATCACGATGCGTTCGGGTGCCAACGCGCCATGCGCCACCTCGGCGCTCTGACGATGCAGAACCGAGACGGCGTCGAGAATTTCTCTCACGAAGAAAAAGGCCGTGCCTGTCGACAGTGCCTTGCCAGTCTGTTCGTAGGTGGCGAGCGCGTCCGACAGCCTCATGCCCTGCACGTAATCGGAAACCAGGCTGACGCTCGGCACCGGACCGGGCAGCCGGATGAGTTGGCGCACCGGGACAAAGGCGCTGTGCTCGAACTTGTCGAGCTGCGTCAGGCGCTGGTTCAGCGTGAATTCAAACGACGGGACCGACGTGAGCTCCGCGCGAAGCACGAGCGTCTCGTGAAGAGGCCGGCCGTGTGTGTCGCGAACGAGGACGCGATCGCCGAGACCGTCGTGAAAATTGATTTCGTCCGTGGGCATCACCTTCGCCGCAGACCGATCCATGCTCGAGGTGCATAGCGGTATTCGTGCCGTGTCTCAAAATCGTCGTTTGGATGTTTTTCCAAGCAAATTCGCGCATTTTGTCCGACGACGGCTTACAGGCCCGTCCTCGCCAGCACAGATTTGTAATGCAGTGTCGCGGGATGAAACCCACGAACGGCGTGGAGAATCGCGGTCAATCGGTCACCTCGACAACGCGACCCCATCGCCCGGTGCGATAGCTCCACTCCGTGAGGCGCGCGGCGCGTTCAGCCGCCTCGGGTTCGCTCAACATGCGATCGACCGGCCAGGGAAGCGTGTAAGTCCAGTTTGTTTCACTGATGGTCGCCGGAAGATTGATACGATCGCGCCAGCCGAACACGTCTTGGATCGGCAACAGGACGAGGTTCGATCCAGCGTTGAACATGAGCTGCAGCATGGCGTCGCGGAGCTGGGGCGAAAAGACCGGCATCTCCACGCCGAAGCGAACCCGCTCGTTGACCGACAGCGATTCCCACCATACGGCTAACGGCTCGGTATCGTGAGTACCTGTCATCGCCACCGACAGCGGCGGATACATCCGCGGATTATCAGGCTCCCACCGGAGCACTTTGTAGCCAGGCACGCCGAGCTGGTCGATCGAGTGGCGCACGAACAGCGGCACTGTGCCGAGATCTTCGGCGCTGATATCAGCGCCTGTCCCGCCCATGATGCGTACGATCGTCTCGCCAAGAGCGGTCTGCTCGTGTTCGGCCGACGGCGAAAAGTACGGCGTCCGGCCGTCGAGAGGACGCACGTAGGTGCGGTAAAAACCCACGAGATGATCGATGCGGAACCCGTCGTAGAGCTCGGTCATCCGGCGGGCCCTCGCCCGCAACCACGCGAAGTCGTTGCGGCGAAGCTCGTCCCAGTTATAGGGCGGCAATCCCCACTCCTGCCCGGTTTCACTAAACGCGTCGGGTGGCGTGCCCACCTGCGCATCAAGAAGAAAGTCCTGGCGGCGGCTCCACACGTCGGCGCTGTCACGCGTCACCATGAAGGGAAAGTCGCCGAGTATTTCCACGCCTTCCGCGGCGCGTCGCGCGAACTGCCACTGATCGTCGGCAATCCATTGCACGTATTGATAAAAGAGCACCTCTCGCGAGAGCTCGCTGGCCGCCTCGACCAATGCGGCCGCGTGGCCATCGCGAAGCGGCTCGGGCCATTCGGTCCATGGTTTCTCACCCTCGTGCGCGCGGATCGCCCGATAGAGGCTGTAGTCGTTGATCCACCAGTTCTCGCGCGCCACATACGAGCGAAGCTCGTCGGCATCCGGGGTCTCCAGCAGCCATTCGGTTTGATAAAAACGATCGAAGCACGCGCGCAACGCACGCATTTTCAGATCGCGCACGCGGCGATAATCGATCCGGGGCGCCTGCCGGACCGCCTCGATCTCATCACGCCACACGTTTTCGAACATGGCGCCGTCTTCCAACATGCCGATGCTGATGAACTGCGGATCGATCGCCATCGCGCTGAGCGCCGAATAGGGAGACGTCTCGCTCGGCGCCAGCTCGTTCAGCGGCAGGATTTGCAGCACCGACTGGTGCGCCGCGTTCAGCCATTCGGCCATCGCGGGAACGTCGCCAAACTCGCCGATTCCCCAGCTGCGCTGCGACCGAAGCGAGAACAGCGGGATGCTGATGCCGGATCGACGCAGCGCCATCATGAACAGCCGACCTCTCGGAACAATTGCTCAACGGCGGGATGAAAGATTGCCGGCTCCGGCAGGAGACTGACGACGAGGTACGCTTCACGATCGAAATCAAAAAAATAGCCTGGGTGCACGAGAATTCCCGTACGGTCGAGCAGCCCCAGCACCAACGCTTCCTCGGAGACCATCGCCGGCACCTGCACGACCGCGTACCAGCCGCCGTCCGGCCGCCGCAGCGAACAGGCCGGGTGCGCCGCGGCGACCGACGTCAGTCGCTCGAGGTTGCCGCAGACCCGCGCGTGAATCTGCGCGCGTATGGCCGCCCCCTCTCTCAATAGATCTGCAGCGGCGCCTTGCACGGGCGTCGAGACCGAAAGATATGTGTCGCAAATCGTTTCGAGGCGATCCATCGCGTCGTCCACGAGCGTAGCGGGACCGCTGACGCCAATCCATCCCAACTTCACTTGAGGCAAACCGACCGTCTTGGACAAACCGCCTAACCTGAAGGTGAGGACGTCCTCTGGCATGTGTGCCGGCTGTTGGTTGTCAAACCGATAGTCCGCAAACACTTCGTCGACGATCAACGCCGCGCTGTGGTCGCGCGCCAGTCCTGCGATTGCGAGCGCCTCCGCCGGCGTCACAACCGATCCCGTTGGATTGTTCGGGCTGATCATGATGATGGCGCGAACGCGCCTGCCGCGACTGTTCGCCGATGCCAGCGTGGCTTGCAGGCCATCGAGGTCGATCGACCAGACGCCGTGGGACTCAAGCAGGTAGGACTCCAGCACCACGGCGTCGAGATCGGTGAGATGCTCAACGAGTGGGTAACTGGGCCGTGGCGCCAGCACGGCATCTCCCGGATCGCAGAGCAATTTGAACAGCAAAGAGTATCCCTCGCTCGTGCTGGTGGTCACGACGATTCGCTCCGGCGGCACGTTTGAACCTCGGCGAGCGAAGTCCTCGGATACCGCGTTGCGTGCCTCCGGCAGACCGAACGGCATCGGGTCGTATCGAAGACCGCGCTTGTCGGCGAGCGGCGTCAAAATGCCCGGCGGGTAAACGAATCCTGCGCGTGTGGGGTTTGAAAGGGTGAGATCGACGATCGGCAACCCGGACGCGCGACGCCGTTCGAGCGCCACGGTAAGGCGGTTACGGGCAGCGCCGTGCGAGAGGCGCGCAGAAAACATGTCGCTCGATCACCGCCCCGCCCGAAAGAGATCTCGGGTGGCGCGGGTCGCATCGGAATACTCGAGCATCTGCTTGGTGAGATCCTGTGGATACGAAATCTTCACGTCGCGAATGGTGCCGTCGGCCGCCGTCTCGGCCTCGAGCTTGGGCTGCACGAAGCCGGTATAGGACGGCAGCTTCAGCTTGTCGACGCGCACGACCACTTCGTCGCGCAGCGCCGGGTCGAAGTGCACGCCGTAGGTTTCGAATAACAGTTTCGCCGCGGCATAGTCTCCCTCGGCTTTAATCCGCTGTACTTCCGCGAGCAGGCGACCCGCACCAGCGCGAAACGCTTTCGCGTCGACCATCACGTAGTAGGTTTTCCCTCCGCGCGAGCGCCGCTCGATCGCATTCGTATTCGCCATCAGCCAGTGAACAATCATCTGGCGGTTGCGCATGTGGTCTTCTTCAATCGTCGATCCTTCGCGCACCCGCCGCAGCTGCACAAGCGGCGTGCGCGCGTAGTTCTCGTATTCTGCGGCGACGATCGAGGGCTGATCGTCGGCACTCATCAAGCCCATTGCGGCGAGCTTCGGATCGGGCAGGAAGTACAGCGCCACGAGATCGGCGCGTGATTCTTCGAGGGCCGAATACTGTTCCTTGAGCGCCGCCTGCGGCGCGCAGCCGAGGCTGTCGCTCATCTTGCCCGACGCGTGGCCGATCACTTCGTGAAGGTCGGTGGCCAGCTCGTGTGCAAACGATCCCCATGTCTTCGCGCGCGCGACCTCTTCAGGCGTCCACGAAAACTCGCTGCGGAAGCCTTCGTCCATCGACCGGTCATAGGCGTCGTTGACGTTGGACAGCGACACCGATTTGCTGCCGTACTTCTCGCGAATGTACTCGTCGTTCGGCAGGTTGATGCCGACAGGCGTCACGGGAGCGGAGTCGCCCGCCTCGACGACGATATCGATGACGTTGGCGGTGATCCCTTCCACCTTCTCTTTGCGGTACTTGCGATCCCACGGCATGTGATCTTCGAACCACTGCGCCTCGGCCGCCAGCTTCTGGATCGCAGCCGTCTTGATCGGATTGATGTAGTAGACCAGTGCCTCCCACGCACCCTTCATGCCGCGCGCGTCGAGGTAGACCTCGGTGAAACCGTTGATGGTGTCGACAGGAGAGTGTTTGTCCTGCACCCACGCGATGTCGTACTCGCGCCGGTCGCTCGCCTCGCCGGTCTCATACCACCTGATCAGCGCGCGCAGCGCGGTCGCCATCGGGGCTGTCGCATACGGCAGCGCGGCCTGGAGATGCGACACAATCTCGCGCAACTGCGGATCGTACAGGCCGCCGATGCGGTACACCTCTTCGACGATTGTGCCGTTCCTCTTCACGAGCCGCGAGTTCAACTCGTATCGTCCCTGGAATCCTTCCAGATCCCCCATCGCAACGCCCGAGTAGAGGTTGTTGGCGCTCGCGGTAAGGATGTCTTTGCCGTCTATGGGCGTCTTGGTCGTCACCGCAGGATCCACCGCTGGATCGAAGAACATCGGCGCCAGCCGCGCGAGCAGCTGATCGACCGACTCCCCGTGTCGTAGCGGTAGCCGCGCACCCTGTCGAGCAGCGGCGTGAACCATTGCAGCAAAT
>JANMJM010000004.1:0-26701 GCA_031371345.1 Vicinamibacteria bacterium | reverse complement strand
ATGATCGTGAAGTCGGTAATCGCCGGTGAATACACGGCACCTCCGGCGCACGGCCCCATGACGGCGGAAATCTGCGGCACCACACCGGAGGCCAGCGTGTTCCGCAGAAAAATATCGGCGTAGCCGCCGAGCGACAGGACGCCTTCCTGAATGCGCGCGCCGCCGGAATCGTTTAGTCCGACGATGGGCGCGCCCATTTTCATGGCGTGGTCCATCACCTTCACGATCTTGGCCGCATTGGTTTCAGAGAGTGAGCCGCCGAACACCGTGAAGTCCTGCGCGAAGGCATACACCACGCGGCCGTCGATGCGGCCGTGTCCCGCGATGACGCCGTCGCCCGGGATGACCTTGTCGGCCATCCCGAAGTCGAGGCAGCGATGCGTGACGAGTTTGTCGAGCTCTTCGAAGGTGCCGGCATCGAACAGAAGCTCGATGCGCTCGCGCGCAGTCAGCTTACCGGCTGCGCGCTGGCGCTGGATGCGCGCTTCGCCCCCTTGCGGTTCCACTAGACTCGAGCGGCTTGCGCTTTCTCGTGGTCCTTCAGGAAGTTGGCAAGGCCGATGTCGGTGAGCGGGTGCTTGAACAGCTGATCGATCACCTTCGCCGGACACGTGCAGATGTCGGCGCCCATCTTCGCCGCCTGCACGATGTGAATCGGATGGCGGGTGCTCGCGACAAGCACTTCGGTGTGGAACGGATAATTGCGATAAATCTCGACGATCTCCTGGATGAGCCCCATGCCGTCCTGGCCGACATCGTCGAGCCGTCCGACGAACGGGCTGACGAACGTGGCGCCAACCTTGGCAGCCAGCAGCGCCTGCGCCGCCGAGAACACCAGCGTGACGTTCACTTTCAGTCCTTCGCCCGACAGCGTCTTGCACGCGTGCACGCCGTCGCGCGTCATCGGTACCTTCACGACGATGTGCTCGTCGATCGTGGCGAGATCGCGTCCTTCGCGAACCATGCCCTCGTACTCGGTGGCGATCACTTCGGCGCTAATCGGCCCCTGCACGATGCGGCAGATCTCTTTCATCTGCTTGCGATAGTCGCCCGTTTCTTTCGCCATCAGCGACGGATTGGTGGTGACGCCGTCGATGATGCCGAGTGCCGACAGTTGCTCGATTTCTTTCACGTTGCCGGTATCGAGGAAAAGCTTCATTGCAGAACCCTCCAAAACTTGGTGGACTATTCTACGACCGGATTGCTCAACTCGCCAATCCCTTCGATTTTGACGGTGAAGCGGTCTCCCGGCGTCAGGGCGCCGATACCCGCCGGCGTGCCCGTCGCGATGACGTCGCCTGGCAGCAGCGTCATCACCGAGGTGATGAAGGCGATGATGTCGGCGACGGAGAAAATGAGCTGCCGCGTGTTCGACGATTGGCGTTTCTCGTCGTTCACCCAGCCTTCGATGTCGAGTGCCGACGGATCCAGCCCTACCGCGATGCACGGGCCGATGGGCGCGAAGGTGTCGAACCCTTTCGCCCGCGTGTATTGGACGTCTTTCGTTTGAAGATCGCGGGCCGTCACGTCGTTGATGCACGTGACGCCGAGGATGTAGTCGGCCGCGCTCGCGGCAGGCACGTGATAGGCCCGCCGGCCGATGACGATCCCCATTTCTGCTTCGTAATCGATACGCCCGGCTCCGGCCGGGAGCCGAATCGCGTCGCCTGGGCCGATGACCGTCGTGGACGGCTTCATGAACATCAGCGGCTGCGGCGGCAACGGCTTGTTGCGCTCGGCCGCGTGGTCTTTGTAGTTCAATCCGATGGCGACAACTTTCGACGGCGTCACCGGCGCGAGAATTTTCCGCGCACTGATGGCGGCGCCCGTCTTGTACGGGCCCCCGGCAAATACGTCGCCTTCGATCAGGCGATAGCCCCCCTCGTGTTCCAGCACATAGCGGGCCGTTCCTTCGTGTTCGACGCGATATACCTTGTGCACACTCACCGAATGACCTCCGTCTCGCGGTTTGATTCTTGACTCCTGTTCGGGGGCGCGGCGTTGTCGACGGCGACGATCGCGTAAATATACGCGTGGCCCTGCTGCACCGTGGTGTCGCGGAACGCGGTGTCGCGAATCGTTTCGGGCGTCAGCTGAGTCAACGTCTCTGCCGGCGCCTCGCCTCGCAGCACGAGGTAGCCTGCAAGATCGCGCTCTGTATTGGCTTCCCACACCAAGTTGACGCCTTTGTCGTCCGAGACCGTCGCCAGTTGTTTGGGCGCCGCAGGTGGAAACGTATCGATGGGCGTCACACACACAGCGCGCGTCAGCGGACTCTCGACGACCGCACCGCTCACCAACGCTACACGCCGCACGCCGTAGCAGCGCGGCGCACCGAATTCCACCAACGCGTCGGTGAATGTCTGAGCGGTGAGCATCGCCGGATTCAGCGGCGGCACGGGCCGCCCCACGATCGCCGGCGTTGGGGTGGCAGTCGGTGCATCAGCTGGTTCAGCGGCTCGCGGCTCTGCCGCATATACGTTATATCCGAACAGCGGAACAGGAGGCGCAGGCACGATGGGTACTGCCGCAACCGGCGCGGGCGTTCCCGCAGCCGGCGGCACAATCTCGGACGGGGTGGGAATTTCGTTGGACAGATTTACAGTCCCCGCCGTTTCGATCGTGTCGGTTGCGTCCACGGTGCCCGGGGTCTCGAGCTGCGGTGGAGCGACCAGTTCCGCCGCCGGCCGATCGCCCGGCATCGCGTTCCACAAGACCGTGATCGCCGTCTCGGTGTAACTCACTTTCAGGCCCTCCGGCGGCGACGGCGGCGTCACCAACGGCAGAGCAACCGGCACGGAGAACGTCCCTCTGCGATGTCTGGAGCGACTGACTGGCACCGCCGTGTAGTAGCGCTTGATTGGCTGCGGCAAATTGACGGTGCCAGGCGTTTCCGTGATCTCGGCAACGGGAGTCACCGTCGTGGCCGCGCGCGCGAACGGCAGCGCGCCGGGCTCGAGGAGCGCCGAAGTGATCGGCTCCGACACGCTTGCCGCCGATCCCGGTTCGAGCACATCGGCCGGCGCCGACGCTTCCACCGCCGGCGCGTTATCCGCGACCCCTCCTTCGACCACTGGTGGTTTCATTTTGATAGTCGCGATGAGCGTGCCGAATTTGACAAAATCGGTCGCCGCCGGCAGTGGTCCTGTGTGCGCGTATACCTCAACACGATCGAGATCGACCGGCGTACTCGAGTCGGTGTTTGCGGCAGGAATCTTGAAGCGCAGAACGACATCTTCACCCACGCGCTTCGCGGCAAACTCGCCGACCGGCGTCGGGAGCAAGACGATCGGAGCCAGCGGCGGCCCCTTCCGTCCGCAGGCTGCCAACGAGAGGCCACACAGACCGAGAAGCAAGGCCGGCCCAAAGCCCAAAGGCCAAAGCCTCAAGCCCATCTGCGAAGAAATCACAGGATGTAGCGGGAGAGGTCTTCGTTTTTCACGATGCTCGCCAGCATGCGATCGACATAGGCCGCGTCGATCGTCACCATTTTGTCGCGCAGGTCCGGTCCTTCGAACGAGATCTCGTCGAGCAGGCGCTCCATGACGGTGTGCAGGCGGCGCGCGCCGATGTTCTCCGTGCGCTCGTTCACGATCGTCGCGAAGTCGGCGATGCGATCGATGGCGTCGTCGAGGAACCGCAGCGTAATCCCCTCGGTGTCCATCAGGGCGGTGTATTGCTTGACGAGCGCGTTCTTCGGCTCGGTGAGGATGCGCACGAAATCGTCTTTGCCGAGCGGCTCCAGCTCGACGCGAATCGGGAATCGTCCCTGAAGCTCGGGGATGAGATCCGAGGGCTTGGAGACGTGGAACGCGCCGGCCGCGATGAACAGGATGTGATCGGTGCGCACCATCCCATACTTGGTATTGACCGTCGTCCCTTCGATGATCGGCAGAATGTCGCGCTGCACGCCCTCCCGGCTCACATCGGGCCCCTGACCGCCTTCGCGCCCTGCGATCTTGTCGATCTCGTCGACGAAGATGATGCCGCTCTGCTCGACACGCTCTACGGCCACGCGTGCCACGCTGTCCATGTCGACGAGCTTGCCTTCTTCCTCCTGCAATAAGTACTCGAAGGCTTCGGGCACTTTCATCCGGCGCTTACGCGTGCGTCCCTGGATGATGCCGGGCAGCATGTCCTTGATGTTGATGTCGATCTCTTCGATCGACGATCCGGTGATGACCTCGAACGACGGAAACGCGCGCTCGCGCACATCGATATCGACCGACCGGTGATCCAGGCGGCCATCACGCAGCTGCTCGCGGAACTTCTCGCGCGTGTGCTGCCACGATTCGTGCGGCGTCACGTTAGGCATGAAATCGAGGTGGCGATTCGCGGGCGCGTCTTCGGCATCGAGCGATGCCCGCGGCCCGGGCGGCAGCAGCAAGTCGAGCAAACGCTCTTCGGCGTTCTGCTCGGCCTTGGCGTGCACCTCGTCGAGCTTTTCCTCGCGGATCATGTCGACCGAGAGCTCGACCAGATCGCGCACCATCGACTCGACGTCGCGGCCCACGTAGCCGACCTCGGTAAACTTCGACGCTTCCACTTTGATGAACGGCGATTGCGCAAGTTTCGCCAGCCTGCGCGCGATCTCGGTCTTGCCGACGCCGGTCGGGCCGATCATGAGGATGTTCTTGGGCACGATTTCCTCGGCCAGCTCCGGCGCCAGTTTCTGCCGGCGCATCCGATTGCGCAGGGCAATCGCGACCGCTCGCTTCGCGTCTTTCTGCCCGATGACATGCTTGTCGAGCTCGGCGACGATCTCGCGCGGCGTCAGCGAATCGGTGGGCGGGGCGAGCGTTTCAGGAAGCGTGATGGCCATTACAGTTCTTCTATTGCCAAAGTGCTATTGGTGTAAATGCAAATCGACGCGGCAACGTTCATGGCGCGCTCGGCAATCTCCCGCGCGCTGAGGTCGGTGTGCCGCATCAGAGCCTTGGCCGCCGCCAGCGCGTACGGACCGCCGGAGCCGATGCCGATGATGCCCTCGTCGGGCTCGATCAAATCTCCCGTGCCCGAGAGCAGAAACATCGACGTTTTATCGGCGACGACGAGCATCGCTTCGAGCCGTCGGAGCGCGCGATCCGTGCGCCAGTCTTTGGCCAGCTCCACCGACGCCCGCTCGAGGTTGCCTCGATACTGCTCGAGCTTCGCCTCGAACCGCGAGAACAGCGCAAACGAGTCGGCCGCCGAGCCGGCGAAACCCGCAAGAATTTTATCGTTATAAAGGCGGCGGATTTTCTTGGCGCTCTGTTTGACGATCGTATCGCCGAAGGTCACCTGGCCGTCGCCCGCGAGCACGGCGCGATCGCGGTGCCGCAGGGCAAGGATCGTGGTCGAATGAATCACCTTTTTTGGAGTCTATCGGCGCAAAAACAGAGTGTCAAGAAACGCGAGGGCGGCGTGTCAGCCACACATACAGCGGGATGCCCGCGGCAATGACCAGCAACCCCGCCCCCGTGGGCCCGGGCCGGCTGTAAATGCCATTGGCGACAATCAACGCGCACGCGATGATGAAAATCGCCGGCGCGACTGGATAGCCGATCGCCCTGAACGGTCGCGGGGCCGCCGGCTCGCGCATGCGCAGGACGAACAGCGCCGTCACGGCAATCCCCGCGAACAGGACAATCGCGAACCCCGTGTAGTTCGTCAGCGCGTCGGCGCTGCCCGACAACACGAGCAGTCCGGCCCAGGCCGCTTGCGCCGCGATGGCCGCCGCCGGCGTCCGATAGCGCGAGTGCACACGTGCCGCGGCGTCGAAGAACAAGCCGTCTCGCGCCATCGCGTAATACACACGGGGCCCGGCGAACGTCATCGCGCTGATGCTTGCCGCCAGACTGATGATCGACACAATGCCCATGATGTCGCCAGCGCGCGCGCCGAGCAGACGATCGGCGACGACATCGAGCACGCTGCCTTTCACCCGCGCCAGATCGGCGACGGGCAGTACGTAGAGATACAGCGCGTTCAGCGACAGGTAGATCACGATGACCGCCGCGGTGCCGAGCGCGAAAGCTTTCGGCACATTGCGTCCCGGATCGCGAATCTCTTCGGCGATATATCCGGCCGCGTTCCATCCAGAGTAGGTGAACATCACGGGAATCAACGCGAGCAGCCACGAGCTCCGCATCACCGGCCCCGCCGACGCCGTGAGATTCGCCGCCGAACCGCTGCCGATCGAAAAGCCGAGGGCGATGAACATCAGCAGCGCCGACACTTTCAGTGCCGCCAGCACGTTGCCCGTGATGCGGCCTGGGCCCACCCCGCGGATATGAATCCCGGCCATCAGCACAATCGCGGAAAGCGCCACCAGCGTCTGTCGTGAAAACGTGAGCGGCACGTACGGAACGGGGACCACGAAGAATGGCGAGCTGTTGGCTGCGCCAGGGATAAAGCGCTCGAGATAAAAGGTGAGCACGATTGCGCTCGCCGCAATCGCGCCAGTAATGCCGGCGACAAACGACGTCCATCCGGTCAGAAAAGCCGCGAGCCGGCCGAAGGCGGCGTTCAGGTACACATACTCGCCGCCCGCGCGCGGACGCAGCGCCGCAAGCTCGGCATACGCCATCGCTCCGGCAAAGGCGAGCGAGCCGCCGGCAATCCAGGCGCTGAGAAACCAGATGGCGTTGGGAACAGCCGCCGCGACCTGCGGCGGTGTGAACAGAATGCCGCCGCCGATGACGTTGGCAACGATGATGGCGGCAGCATCGAGCGGGCCGAGCCGTCGCTCGAGTTGTGAGGCCGGTACCGACATTGAACTCCCAGCTTCGAGCCGCCAGCTGCCAGTAGCCGCCAGCGGAAAGCTACTGGAAGCTGGACGCTGATAGCTGAAAGCTACTGCGTTAGTAACTCGCGTGTCACAGGCCACTCGTGCAGCTTCACCCACTGCTCGCCGCCGTGCTTCACGAACACCTGCACCTGCGCATCCACGAACTGCTTGTTCTTCAACATCTGCACGCGCGGCTCGATGCCGGTGTAACCGAGATTGGAGCGCAGCACGATCGGCTTCGTGGAGGCGCCCGGCGCCAAACCATTAGCGCCGATCACTTTCACATACGCGCCGCCCCACTCTTCCGTTTCGCCGACGCGGCGAATCACCGCGTTCAGCTGCACGTTGGTGATGGGTTGGCTGCCAGAGTTCTTCAACGTGAGGACGACGCTCGGCACCAGCTTGTTCATGCCGTTCTCGACACCGGCGTCATACCAGCCGGTTTTCGCGTCGTTCACCGTAAGAATCTGGGTGATGTCCTGCGCGGGTCGGTTGCCGCACGCAAAGATGCCGGACAGCAGACAGGCCGCCGTCAGGCAGACTACAAGATTCCGAGGCATATACATATTGTATTAGACACGTGAAGCACGACTTTGGGCCTTCGGCTTTGGGCTCTAGTACTGCTTGAGCTCGACCTTCTTGCGGGCTTCGTCCTTGGTCAGCCGGCGCTCCCGGAGAGCCTGGAGATCGGCGCCCTTGATACGAAGGATGAAGGTCATGGCCGTGTCGTTCGGGTCGCTGGGCATGAACCCGCGGTCGGCGCTTTCACGCGCCGCCACGGTCAGCCATTCGTCGGCACCGACGCCAACGGGCCCTCCGTGATCGAGAATCGCGTCAATCAACGCGTTGGTGATCTCGGTGAAATACAGGCCCTTGAGATCCGACGTGGGATCGGCCGTCGAATTCGGCATCACCGTTGGACCAGCAGCGCTCGGGTTTGTTGACGCCGCTGTCATCGGCCCCTGCTCGCTGGCCTTGATCTGCGCTTCGATGTCTTTGATATCGCGATCGATCGCCTGGCGCGCCCCCGCGTCACTAGGGCCTTGCATGTTCTTGCGCAACTCGCGCATCGCGGCCAATAGTTGGCGATCGGGGCGCTGCAGCGCGCGCATGCTCCACATCACACTGCGGCGAATCGAGGGAAACTCCACGTCGAACAGCACGCCGTAGCCGTCGAGCCGGAATCCGCGGGCGCGCGACATGCCGGTCAACATCACCATATCGGGGATGTTCGACGTTTGCACATGCTGGGTCAGCATCTGCGCGCCGTAGTTCACGGCATTTTCGAGCACGCCTTCGAGCGCGGAAATTTCGTGGCGCGCCTGAATCTGCGCCCCGTTCGCGGGCGCGGGCGGACGCGTCTGCGCCGCCACGGGGCCCGCCGCCCAGAGGGCGACAACCGTGACGAGTCCGGCCGTCTGCAATCCCACGTTCGTCAACGCCACACCCCTACAGTCTATCTATTTAGTACCAGACGTCCGGACGAGATAGTTGAACAGCTCCCGGTTATGCGCGAGCTCCTGTCCGGTTTGCCCTTCCAGCTGCCCGAAATTCTGCTGCACCTGCATTAAATCTGCCCGGCGCTGCGTGTCGAAATCGCGAACGACGTCGGCCAGACGCATGGCGAGTTGACGCTGCTGCTTCGCTTCACTCTGATCGATCATCGCGCGGACGCGGCGCAAAATGTCGTCGGCGTCTGAGCGGCCGTTCAGATCGTTGCGCAGCTGCTGCTCGAGCGCGCCGAAATCTGGATTGCTCGAGGTCTCGGGCGCCAGAGCGATATTGTCCTGACGCGTCGTCACGGGCACCATCGAGGCGCTCGACAGCGGCTCGGCGGCGGAGCGCGTGCGCACCGTTAGCGCGCCCTCACCATACCGCACATCGACCTGCGACACGGCCATGCCGGCGGCAAACAGGAACACGGCCGCGGCAGCCTGCGCCCACAGCGGAAACCGTCCCGCAGGCTTCCACCACGGCGCATCCTGCACGATGCGGAAGCCGAGTTTCACCGGCGGCGGCGTCCAGTCGGCCAGCATGCCGCGCACCGATTGCAGCTCGAGCACGGCGACCGAGCACGCCGCGCAATCCTGAAGATGGCGCGCAATTCTCAGTCGCTCAGATGGATCGCCCTCTTCGTAGAGATAATCGAGCAGGGCGTCTTGATCGTCAGCAATGTGCATCATGTCTGTCTCTCAGCTTCCAGCTACCAGCTACCAGCTTCCAGTTATCAGCTCTCAGCTCTCGCGCGACGGGCGCTTGCCTGCGCCTCCGCCGACCGGTGGTTCGAATTGCCCCTGCTCGGCGAGATGTTTGCGCAGGAGCGTCAGGCCTTGATACACGCGCGTCTTCGCCGTGCTCAGCGGGCAATTCATCATGTCGGCAATTTCCTGGAACGTGAGCCCGTGATATTCCTTCAAGAGAATGGCTGTGCGCTGCTCGGCCGGTAGACGTTCCATGGCTTTCGCCACGCCGCGGCTGAGCTCCGCTCGCTCGGCGAGATCTTCTGCCGTCGCGACGTCGTGCTTCGGGCCGTGCTGTTCCACGAGCTGCTCGAGCTCGACGCCTTCCGGCACCTGCGACACAGGCGTGCGGCGCTCCTTGCGGATCCAGTCGCGGCAGAGATTCAGTGCTATCCGGTAGAGCCAGGAGGAAAATTTGGCGTCGCCCTTGAAACCGGGCAGCGCACGAAAGGCGCGCAGAAACGTTTCCTGCGTCACGTCGCGCGTGTCTTCCTCGCGGCCGAGCGTGCGATAGGCCAGCGCGAAAATCGGGCGCTCCCACCGGCGGACCAGTTGGTTGAAGCTCTCCTTGTCGCCCGTTTTTGAACGGTCGACCAGCTCTTCGTCGGTCCACGTCATGGGAACTGCCATTGCAACAGCTGTCATCGATCAGGCCACCCCTGGCATCTATTAATTAGACGGCGCCGGGGGGCTCGCGGTCGGCTCTCCTCATTGTAGGGCTACACTAGCGCGCGTGGCGGAGGACAGACCCCATATCGCCGAAAGGGAGCTACTTCGAGCGCTCGCCACAACCGACCGGTTGAGCGAGCTGCTGGTGGCCCTGCATACCCACGCGGTGGCAGCCGTTGAGGGGCGATCGTCGATCCTTTTCCAGTTCGACCGCGCAGGCGACTGGCTCCAGGCAACCTCGGCGTTTGGCGTCGAGGAACTGCCAACCGAGCCGTGGCGGAGTGACGCCTTTCCATCCACGATTTTCCAGGACCCTGCTCCTCTGTTTGTGCCGGACCTTCGGCGGGCCGTGGCGGGCCTTGCCGAATACCTCGGCAGCCCCTCGGCGGTACTCGTGCCGCTGGTGCAAGTGCGCCATCCAATCGGCGTCCTCGTCCTTGGGTGCGAGGATGTGTCGTCGGAGCAGATGCGCGAGGCCGCGTCGGTTGGTTACGCATGCGTCCTGGCGATCGAGCGCACGCGAGCGATGGGCGATGCCGGCCTGCAACGCGACCTGCGACATCTGCTGCAGGATTTCACGCGCGCGATTTCGTCGAACGTGAACATGGCTCCTTGCCTCGAGGCACTGTGCGCCGGCGCGACCCGGCTCTTCTCGGCCGATCGTACGTCGGTCTGGCTGCACGATCGCCGCGCGCGCGTCGTCTTTCTCGCCGCGTCCACCGACGTGAGTTACATGGCCGAGAACCGGCGCGTGTCGACGGCCGACGACTTCGAGCCGTCGGCTGTTGCGATGCGACGCGAGCGCGCGGAGCTTGCGACCAATCCCGCCATGACGGGGCCGGCCGGCATGCTGACCGTTCCCTTGAAAGGACGGCGCCGTGCGCTCGGCACGCTCGTGATGGACAACGTGCGGCTCGAGCCAGGCGGCGAACTCGAGCTGCTCGATCGCGCCGATGAGATGGGGCGGCAACTCTCGGGCGCGATCGAAAACGTGCTGTTGCTCGACGACGTGCTCCGCTCGCGCCGGGAGCTCGAGAACACGTTGAACTCGCTCGCCGACTTGGTGATCGTGGTCGATCGCGACGGCCATCTCGCCTACGTCAATCGCGCACTCATGACGCGCGTCGGCAAAACGAGCAAGGAAATCATGGAGCGGCCGCTCTCCGAGATTCTTGGCGACGCGACGCGCACGCTGCTGGAACAAAACGATCAGCAGCCGTCTTCGGCCGAGATCGAAGACCCCGTGTTGCGCGGAACGTTTCTCATGACGGTGACACCGCTCACGAGCGAGCAACAGCCGGGGAAAGGCGCCGTGCTGGTGGCACGCGACATTACACCGCATGCCCAGCTCGAGGCCGAGCGCGCCAACCTGCGCAACCGCCTCGTGCAGTCGGAAAAGCTGGCGGCGCTCGGCCAGTTCGTCGCCGGCATCGCGCACGAGCTGAACAATCCGCTCCAGGGCGTGCTGGGCCATATCGAATTGCTGCGCGCGACGGGCGCCTTCCCCAAAGAGATTCGGCGCGACATGCAGCGCATCTATCGCGAAGCCGACCGTGCCGCCAAAATTGTGCGCAACCTGCTCGTCTTCGCCGGATCGCGCCGGCTGGTGCGACGGCGCACCAGCGTGAACGCGACGCTTTCGCGAGTGCTCGCGTTGCGCGCGCCGGCGTTTCGCGCCGCAGCCATCGAGGTGACGCGCCGGCTCGACGACAAGCTGCCGCGCGTGAAAGGCGATCCCCTTCTGCTGCACCAGGCGTTCCTCAATATCGTCCTGAATGCCGAGCAAGCGATTGGCGCCGCCGGCGGGCGAATAGAGGCGCGCACCACCTTGAAAGAAACTGAGCACAAACGCGACGCCGTGGTACTCATCGAAATCCGGGATACCGGCCCGGGTATCCCGCCCACGGCGCTCCCACGCGTCTTCGAGCCGTTCTACACCACCAAAGAAGTGGGGAAAGGCACCGGACTGGGGTTGGCGATCACCTACGGCATCATCCAGGAGCACGGGGGCCAGATTGCCGTTGCAAATCATCCTGAAGGCGGTGCCGTGTTCACTGTGCAGCTTCCTGTAGAACCGGGGTAATATTTTGTCAGACTAAATCCATGGATGAGACGTTTTTAACGACAGAGGAGGTGCTCGAGTACCTTCAAGTCAATCTTCGGACGGTGTATCGCCTGATCAAGGCGGGAAAAATTCCCGCTGTTCGCGTCGGCCGCCAATGGCGTTTTCGTAAACGTGACATCGATTCGTGGCTCGACAGCCAGCAGCGTCCTCGCGGGGCCGGACGCGCTGCCGTGGCGCCTGCTGCGACTGCGCCGTCTCGCACACCCTCAACAGAGCGTCCGCGCATCCTCGTCGTCGACGACGAGTCGAGCATCCGCGATCTGCTCGCGAAGACGCTCGCGATGGCCGAGTTGTACGACGTGGACACCGCGTCCGACGGTCAATCGGCGCTCGAGCGGCTGCGGCTCTATCCCTATGATTTGCTGATCGCCGACTTGAAAATGCCGGGCATCGACGGCCTGAGCGTCATCCGCGAAGCCAAGCGTCTGAAGGTCGATCTCCGGGTCATCATCATTACCGGCTACTCGACCGAGACGGCGGCGATCGAGGCCGTCAACCTCGGCGTGTCGGGCTATCTCACCAAACCATTCCGCGTTCCACAAGTGCTTGCCGCCGCCGCGAAGGCCATCGGGGAACCCGCGTAAAATTGATCTGATTGATTCAGCTTTCCTCGTTAACCAAATCGTTCGGCGAACGCGTACTGCTCGAAGACGTTACCTGGCAGATTTCTGACGGGGAGCGTGTCGGTCTGTGCGGCCCCAACGGCGCGGGCAAGACCACGCTGTTGAAAATGCTCGCCGGGTTCGACGATCCCGACAAGGGGAACATCATCACGCCGTCGGCGCTGACGGTTGGCTATCTGCCGCAGGACGGGCTCGCGCATACGGGCCACACGATTCTCGACGAAGCGAGCTCGGCGTTTGCGGGCCTGCTCTCGGTGAAAGCGGAAATGCACGACATCGAGGAACGCCTTGCGGAGGCCGCGATGTCGCCGGACGAGCATGACGCGATGCTCGAACGGTATAGCGCCCTCCAGGAACGATTTCGTATCGAGGATGGATACGGCATCGACCTGAAAGTCGCGACCGTGCTGCGCGGCCTTGGCTTCAGCGACGCGCAGTTCAGCGATCCGACCGACTCGCTGTCGGGCGGATGGCAGATGCGGCTCGCCCTCGCCAAGCTGCTGCTCGGGCGTCCGACGCTGCTGCTCCTCGACGAGCCGACCAATCATCTCGATCTCGAAGCGAGAAACTGGCTCGAAGAATATCTCGGCAGCTACCCCCACGCCGTCATCCTCGTCTCGCACGATCGCTTTTTTCTCGATGCCGTCGTCACGCGCATCACCGATTTGAATCTTCGGCACCTCACCGATTATCCCGGCAACTACAGCCACTACATCACCGAGCGCGACACGCGGATGGACCTGCTGCGCAAGGCGAAGCGCGAGCAGGAAGAAGAAATCGCGCGCGTCAGGATGTTCATCGATCGGTTCCGGTATCAGGCGACCAAGGCCTCGCAAGTGCAGAGCCGCATCAAGATGCTCGAGAAGGTGGTGCCTATCGAGGCGCCGCCCGAACGGAAGCGCATCCACTTCACGTTTCCTGTCTGCGCCAAGAGCGGCCGCTCGGTGCTCGAGCTGCACGACGTTCGGAAGGCGTACGGATCCCACGTCATCTTCGAGAAGCAGAACTTGCTCGTCGAGCGCGGCGATCGCATTGCGCTGGTGGGTCCCAACGGCGCGGGGAAGTCGACGCTGATGCGGATGCTGTCGGGCGTCGAATCGCCGGACGGCGGCACACGGCGCGAGGGCCATCAGGTGGTGATGCAGTATTTCGCGCAGGACGAAGCGACGCGCCTCGATCCCAAGCTGAACGTGTACGAGACGCTGGCGGCCGGATCGCCGCACGACATGGTGCCGGCGATTCGCAATATCCTCGGCGGCTTTCTCTTCTCCGGAGACGACGTCTATAAGAAGGTGGGCGTGCTGTCGGGCGGCGAGCGCACGCGGCTGGCAGTGGCGCGCATGCTGCTGATTCCGTCGAACACGCTGCTGCTCGACGAGCCGACCAATCATCTCGATCTCGATTCGAAAGACATCCTGCTCGACGCGCTCGAAGATTATGGCGGCACGCTGATTTTCGTCTCGCACGATCGGTATTTCGTCGAGAAGCTCGCCAACAAGATCGTCGAAATCGGCCACGGCGAAGCGCAGGTGTTTCCAGGGACGTACAAAGAGTTTCTGTGGAGCACGGAGAATCGAGGGGCGGGGGGTGCGGGAGGTGCGGGAGGTGCGGGGGGTGCGAAGGGTGCGGGAAGTGCGAAAACGCCCGCAACGCCGCGCGCAGCTCGCGTGCCGGCTGCAGCGCCCCCGCCATCGGCGTCGGCTGCGCACGACGCCCGAAAACGCGAGCAAGCCGTCCAGCGCAAACGCGATCTGGACGTCAAGCGCCGTCAAACGAAAGTGGCCGACATCGAAGCAAGAATCGCCGCGCTCGAGCAGGCCATGAAGGACATCGAAGCCGCCATGTCGGCACCCGGTTTCTACGAAAACCGCGACCAGGCCCAACCGCTGATTGACCGCCACCAGACGCTTATGTGGGAGGTTGGCGACCTCATGCATCAGTGGGAAGAGCTCCAGAGGGTTACAGAAACACCCCCTAACTGACGATACTGTAATCAGCGGTACTAACATCGGGAGGACAGCCCTTACAAATCAAGGGTTTAGGTGCAGATCCGGCGATTCGTGACGGGCACACGGTTTGCCCTTCGCCCCCCCACCTGTGGACATCCCGTTGCAAGCCGCATTGGACCTCTTCGACTCACATATGCCCCCAACGAGCCGCCGCAGGCCGTCAGTGCCTAGGTCCGTGCGCCAGCCGCGCGCAGGCCGGGAAACCGACCGCTTCTTCCGTTATGTGGTTTCCAGCATGCGGAACGGCGTGCTGGCGATTCTGCGCGACGGATCGGTCGCGGAAATGAACGCCGAGGCCTCCAGAATTTTTCAAATCAAGCGCACGCCGACGGCGGTCGGCCGCCAATTCAGCGCGGTGCTGGCCAAGCATCTCGATATGGTGCGCGTGCTGCACAGCGCGTTCGAGCTGCGGCATCTACCGAATCGCGCCGAGCTGCGGCTGAAGTCGACGGGCAAGGTGATCGGGTACACGCTGTCGCACGTGCGCGACGAACGCGGCGGGTTGTTGGGCATCGTCGTGTTTTTCAAGGACCTCACGAAAGTCGAGCAGCTGGAAGAGCGCGAACGGCTCCGCGATCGCCTCGTGGCGCTCGGGGAAATGGCCGCCGCGATTGCGCACGAAGTGAAGAATCCCCTGGCCGGCATCGAAGTGATGGCCGGCGTGCTGAAGCGTCAGTTGACCGACGCCGATGCGCAGTCGGTGCTGAACGACATCATCAACGAAGCGAAGATGGCGAACCAGATCGTCCACGAGGCGCTCGAGTTCGTGCGCCCGATTCGGCTGCAGGTCGAGCACACGCTGATCATCGATGTGCTGCAGAGCGCGATGACGCTCGCCGAGGGCAAAATTCCGCGGCGCAACATCAATCTTCATGTCGACATCGAGAAAGGGCTGCCGCCGATTCAAGGCGATCACCATCAGCTGACGCAGCTGTTCACCAATCTGCTGATCAACGCCTACGAAGCGCTCGAGGGTCGGGGGTCGGTCCAGCTGACCGCACATGAGGGGCTACTCGAGGACGATCCGCATGGGCTGGCGGGCGACACGCACGCGCCGACGCGCACGGTCGTCGTCGATGTGGCCGATGACGGCCCGGGCGTGCCGAAGGATCTTCGCGATCGTATTTT
This sequence comes from Vicinamibacteria bacterium, assembly GCA_031371345.1. GTDB lineage: Bacteria > Acidobacteriota > Vicinamibacteria > Vicinamibacterales > JAMQPK01 > JAMQPK01. Next base: position 11,138 of record JANMJM010000004.1, on the reverse strand, counting down.
CAACGCGTTCTTCACGACCAAGCCTCAGGGCTCGGGGCTTGGCCTGGCCATCGTTCGCAAGATCGTCGACGCGCACGACGGCCGAATCGACATTCAGACCGGCGCAAAGGGCACGCGGTTCCGTGTCACTCTGCCGGTTTCGGGAGCCGATGACTGGTTCGTTCCTAAGTCGCAGGCGAGCCATTTTCCAACACTCGACGACTAAGAAAAAGGCGAGGGCATTTCATGGGTCGCATTCTCATCGCAGATGATCACGACGCACTCCGGCGCGGGCTGGCCCGGGCGCTCACGGCCGCTGGCCACGAAGTCGAAGAAGCGCCTAACGGGAATCAGGCGATCGAGCGTCTGCATGAAGGGCATTTCGACGTCGTGCTGAGCGATCTGAAGATGGGCGGGAGCGACGGACTGGACGTGCTCCGCACGACCAAGACGCTGCACCCCTCGACTGCGGTGATTCTGATGACGGCGTTCGGCTCGGTGCACACGGCCGTGGAAGCGATGAAGATCGGCGCATTCGACTACGTGCAGAAGCCGTTCGAAATCGAAGAGATGGAAGTGAAAATCGAGAAGGCGCTCGAGATGCGTCGGATGCGCCACGAGCTCGACTACCTGCGCCACACGCAGAACGACATCTACGACTTCGACCGCATCATTGGCACCAGCCCGTCATTGAAGCGCGTGCTCGACGTCGTGCGCAAGGTCGCCAAGAGCAACACCACGGTGCTGGTGCGCGGTGAGACGGGAACCGGCAAGGAGTTAATCGCCGGCGCCATCCATCACAATTCGCACCGGGCCGGGCGCAACTTCGTGAAAGTGAACTGCGCGGCCCTTCCGGAAACCCTTCTTGAGTCGGAACTGTTCGGACACGAGAAGGGCGCCTACACCGGCGCCGATCGGCAGCGCATCGGCCGGTTCGAGCAGGCCGACGGCGGCAGCTTGTTCCTCGACGAAGTCGGCGACATGAGCCCGGCGATTCAGGCGAAGATCCTGCGCGTGCTGCAGGAACACGAGTTCGAGCGGCTGGGTGGCACGCGCACGCAGAAAGTCGATGTGCGTCTGATCGCCGCGACCAACCGCGATCTATCGCAGATGGTGGCGAGCGGGGCGTTCCGCGAAGACCTGTACTACCGGCTGAACGTCGTGTCGGTCGAGATGCCGCCGCTCCGCGAGCGTAAGGACGACATCATCGCGCTGGCGATGTTCTTCGTGAAGAAGTTCGCCGGCGAGCTGAAGAAGAAAGTCGACGGCATCGAGTCTGAAGCGCAGAAGATGCTGCTCCGCTACAACTGGCCGGGCAACATCCGCGAGCTCGAGAACGCGATCGAGCGGGCCCTTCTGATGACCGAGAGCCAACAGATTGGGGCCGACGATCTTCGGCTGGGCGAAATCGCGACGGTCGGCTCTTCCGGCTCGCGCGACGTCTCGGCGCTGGTGAAGATTCCGCCATCCGGCGTGCCGCTCGAGGAGATCGAGCGCAGCGCCTTGATGGAAGCACTGAAGATGTCGAACTGGGTGCAAAAGGACGCGGCGGAGCTGCTCGGCATCAGCCCTCGCGTGATGAATTACAAAATCAAGACGCTGCGGATCGACTTCCCGCGCGGGAGACGGCCGCTGATTGCGGCGGCGTCATAGTTGATTAGTTGTTAGTTGGTTAGTTGGTTAGTTGGTTAGTTGGTTAGTTGGAGTTTGGGGCGACGGTGAATCTGGCCGTCGCCCTTTTTTTTGAAAAACAACGAACAACCAACCAACCAACAACTATTCAGTGTCCCGCTCGAAGGATTTCCAGAAACGATGGCTTCAGAGGCGTACTGCACAGCCAACACCGGTTCGCCATGGATCGCGCTCGGACGTGTCGGAGGGCAGCCGCATTTGAATCGCGCCATTCCAACAACGGATAGCCGTCGCTCTTTTAGGTTTTTGTTTCTGATGCTCGCGGGTGTGACTTCTTGTACACGCCGATTAGCTGCGCCGCGTTCACGTGCGTGTAGCGTTGCGTCGTGCTGAGGCGGGCGTGGCCGAGTAATTCCTGAATCGCGCGCGAAGGTCCGCGCCCCGGGCCAGCAAATGCGTCGCGAATGAATGCCGCAGCGCGTGAGGGCTGATGCCGAACTTCGTGCCGCACGCGGCGACGTAACGGCGAACTAATCGATCGACGCTTCGGGCCGATAGCCGCTCCCCTCGATAGTTCAGAAACAGCGGCGCGCGCGCGCCTCGTGCGCCCCTGGCGGCAACAGCGGTCATGACCGCGCGATCCTTCAAATACGCCTTAATCGCATCGGCGGTAGCGGTATTGAAGGGCACAAGCCGCTCTTTTCTTCCCTTGCCCATCACACGAACCATCTTCCTCGAGACGTCGATGCTTTCCATGTCGAGCCCGACGAGCTCGCTGAGCCGCAAGCCCGAGGCGTAGAACAACTCGAGAATCGCACGATCGCGCCGGCCGAGCGGACTCGACCCGTCGGGCATTTCGAGCAACCGATTCATCTCGTCGATGGTCAGATGCGAGGGAACCGTCACGCCCTGCTTCGGGGACGACACCAGCAGCGATTGATCGTGCTCGACAAGATCTTCGCGACGGAGGAACCTGAAGAACGTGCGGACAGCCGAGAGCTTCCGTCCTGCCGACGAAGCGGAGATGTGTTTCCGGTGGAGGTCCGACATGAAGGCTCGGATCGCGATCACGTCGACGTCGGCTGGACGGAGCTTGTCGACCTGCGTTTCCTTCATCTGCGAAATGAATTTCAGAAGCTGCGTAATATCGCTCTCGTAGGCCGCAACGGTGTGCGGCGATACATTGCGATTCCGCAGATACTGAAGAAACCCGCGCAGCGTCTCTTTCATGCGATCTGATCGTGACCCAGGGCGCGCTGCTCTGCCGAGTTCCACGCCGCGAGATCGTCGAGCGCCCGCTCCGCGATCGCGAGCTTGCGTTTCTGCTTGTCGCGGATCGCGCCAGGAGGCGGCTCCATGATGCCAAAGGTGATGTTCGTCGGCTGATAATCGTGCGGACAGGCGTGCGACACGTAAAACGCCAGCGCACCAATAGCCGTGGTGCGTGGCGGCACGCGCAGGACCTGCCCAAGCGCCAGCGCCGCCGCGTTACGACCGGCTATCAATCCCGACGCCGCCGATTCAACGTAACCCTCGACGCCAGAAATCTGCCCGGCAAAAAACAGCGACGGGTTCGCGCGCATCTGCCACGTATCACGCAGCACCGTCGGACCGTTGATGTACGTGTTGCGATGCACCATGCCGAAGCGAACGAACTCGGCCTGCTCGAGCCCGGGAATCATCTGCAGCACGCGGGCCTGCTCTCCCCACTTCAACTGCGTTTGAAATCCAACGAGGCTGTAGTGATCCCCTGCGAGATTGTCCTGGCGGAGCTGAACTGCGGCATACGGCTGGCGACCGGTGCGCGGATCGGTGAGTCCGACCGGCTTCATCGGACCAAATCGCAGCGTGTCCTCACCGCGATGCGCCATCACTTCGATGGGAAGGCAGCCTTCGAAGAACTTCTCCTTGTCGAAGTCGTGCACCGTCGCCGATTCCGCCTTCGTGAGCGCGGCATAAAACGCGCGGTATTCCGTCGAGGTCATCGGACAATTCAAGTAGTCGCCTTCGCTATCGTCCACGCCGCACGTCTTTGCCCCCTCGACGATCGACGCTGGACGAGCGACGATGGACGATGAACGCTCCCCCAGTGAACGGTTCCATCGCGACGCCCGAAAGACCTTGTTCATGTCGATTGTTTCAGCGAGCACGATCGGACTGATGGCGTCGTAAAAATAGAGATGCTCCGCGCCGACGAGTTGCACGACCGCTGCCGACAGTTGCGGTGACGTCAGCGGTCCCGTGGCGATGATCACGGGCTCGCGAGGCGTCGCGTGAGGGATGGCGGTCATTTCTTCGCGCGTCAGCGTAATGAGCGGGTGTCCGTGAACCGCCTGCGTGACGGTTCGTGCGAAGAGCTCGCGGTCGACCGCCAGCGCCGCCCCCGCCGGCACACGCGCGATCTCCGCCGCGTGCATCACCAACGAGTCGAGCCGGCGCATTTCCTCTTTCAGGAGGCCGACGGCATTGTCGAGTTTGTCGCCGCGAAACGAGTTGCTGCAGACGAGCTCGGCCAGGCGGTCTGTTTTGTGAACCTCAGTGGCCCGAATGGGCCGCATTTCGTGGATGGTGACGGCCACACCGCGGCAGGCGGCCTGCCATGCCGCCTCACACCCGGCTAAACCGCCCCCGATGATGTGGATCATGAAGTCTTCAGCTTCCAGCTCTCAGCTTCCAGTGCTCGTAGCTGGCAGCTCGTAGCTCGTAGCTCATCGCTGGTAGCTGGTAGCTGACAGCTGGCAGCCGAACTACGCAGGTACGGGCTCTTCGAGCGGCGCGTTCCTCTCGTAGCTGCAATCTTCCTTGCTGCACACGAGCTGGCGTCCCGCCTTCTTCGTTATCTTCTCGAGCAGAAACGGCGTGCCGCAATCTGGGCACGCTTCGGCGATGGGCCGCTTCCAAAGCGTAAAGTCGCAGTCCGGATAGTTCGCGCAGCCGTAGAACGCCTTGCCGCGGCGCGACTTCCGCTCGACGATGTCGCCGCCGTCGGTTGGGCAGATCACGCCGGTGCTCTTCAACTTCACGTACTTGCAGTTGGGATAGTTGGTGCACGCGGTGAACTCGCCAAACCGCCCTTGCTTGATGACGAGGTTCGACGCGCACTTGGGGCACTTCTCGTCGAGGATCTGATCCGGCTTCGCCGCCTTCATCGAGCCGCCCGCCGAAATGATCTTTCGCGTCGTCTTGCAGTCCGGATAGCCGGTGCAGGCAAGGAACTGACCGAAGCGGCCGCGCTTGACGACCATCGGCTTGCCGCAATTCTCGCAAATCTCGTCCTGGGTCTCGTCGGTGTCGGCGTTGGGCTCGCTCTTCTCGAGCTCGCGCGTGTTCGTGCACTCCGGATAGCCGCTGCACGCCACGAACGGGCCGAACTTCCCGACTTTAATCACCATGCCCTTGCCGCACCGATCGCAGATCTCCTCAGTCTTGATGCCTTCCTTGAGGTTCTGCATCTCCTTGCCGGCCTTGGCGAGGTCCTTCTTGAATTTCTTGTAGAACGTCGTGAGGGTGCCTTTGTAATCGGCCTTCCCCTCCTCGATGCGGTCGAGATCCTCTTCGAGGCTGCGCGTGTATTCCACGTCGAGAATGTCGTCGAAGCTCTTGACCAGCAGGTCGGTAATGATCAGCCCGAGCGCCGTCGGCTTGAACTTGCCTTCAACCTTGTTGGCGTAGTCGCGATCCTGCAGCACGCCGATGATCGACGCGTAGGTACTCGGGCGGCCGATGCCGTTTTCTTCCAGCTCCTTCACCAGCGTCGCCTCAGTGAAGCGCGGCGGCGGCTGCGTGAACTTCTGCTCGGGGCGAAGTGCCTTCAGCTCGAGGCGATCGCCTTCTGCGAGCACTGGCAGCACGCCCGTGGGGCTGTCGTCTTCATCCTTCTCTTTTTCCGTCTCGGGTTTTTCCTCGGTCACCTGGCCGTACGCCGCAAGCCAGCCGGGGAATTTGGGAACGGTGCCCTTCACGCGAAACAGATAATCGCCGGCTGTGATGTCGACGGTCGTCTCGTCGAAGGTCGCCGGCGGCATCTGCGACGCCACGAACCGGTTCCAGATGAGGCGGTAAATCGAATACTGCTCGGTCGTCAGGAATGGCCTGACCTTTTCCGGCTCGTATTCCATCGACGTCGGGCGGATCGCTTCGTGGGCATCCTGTGCATCCGACTTCGTCTTGAAGACGTTCGGCTTCTCCGGAACGTAGTCGGCGCCGTAGGCCGAGCCGATGTGCTCGCGAAGCGCGGTGAGCGCATCCTCGGAGACGCGCACCGAGTCCGTGCGCATATAAGTAATGAGGCCGATCGGCCCTTCGACGCCCAAACCGGGCAATTCGATGCCCTCGTAAAGCTGCTGGGCAATCTGCATCGTGCGCTTCACGGGATAGCGCGCGGTCTGCTGAAGTTTGCTCGTAATGAAAGGAGGCGCCGCGTTTCGCTTGCGTTCCTTGGTCGCGACCGACGATACGATGAACTTGGCGCCGTCGAGATCTTGCAGGACCTTCTTGGATTCCAGCTCGTTCGCGACCTTGATCGTCTCGTCGCCCTTCTTGACGAGCTTCGCCTCGAACTCCGGCGGCTGCGGTCCGGCCAACTGCGCGAACAACAGCCAGTATTCCTCGGGGACGAACTTCAGAATCTCCTGCTCACGCTCGCAGATCAATTTCAGCGCGACCGACTGCACGCGCCCCGCGCTCAGACCGCGGCGCACTTTGTCCCAGAGGATGGGGCTGATCTTGTAGCCGACGAGGCGATCGAGCACGCGCCTCGCCTGCTGCGCGTCGACCATCTTCAGATTGATCGCGCCCGGATGCTTGATGGCTTCCTGCACCGCCTTCTTGGTGATCTCGTTGAACATCAGGCGGTGGATCTTTTTCTTTTTGGTCCCGAGTTCTTCGGCGAGGTGCCAGCCAATGGCTTCGCCTTCGCGATCGGGGTCGGTCGCGATGTAGATGTCGGTTGCGTCCTTCGCCGCCGCTTTCAGCTCGGCGATGACTTTCTTGCGTGATGCGAGCGGTTCGTAGACCGGCGCAAAACCTTCGTCGACGTCGACGCCGAGCTTGCTTTTCGGAAGATCGCGAACGTGTCCCATCGACGCGAGCACCGTGTACTCGCGTCCGAGATACTTGTTGATAGTCTTTGCCTTCGCCGGTGATTCGACGATGACGAGGTTCTTTGCCATTGGGAAACCTGTAAATACCTTAGCACGGTCCACGAAATCGTACGAACCGCCCACCCTCGATGCGCCGAAGCGCGCCGCCAAGTTCGAGCTCGAGAAGACGCGGCAGAAGCCGTACGCGATCGATGCCGGAATGTGCAGACAGCTCATCCAAATCGTAGGATTCGCCGGCCGTCATGCACCGCAACACTGGATCGTCAGACGCCGACTCCGGTCCTTTGGATTCTTTTTGCCCGATTCCGAGATTCATCTCTTCGAGAATATCGTCCGCAGACTCGACTAACTTTGCACCGTCGCGCAATAACGCATGCGCGCCGAAATTGCGCCCGCCGAGGATGTTGCCCGGCACTGCCAGGACCGCGCGCCCCTGTTCGAGCGCGAGCTTTGCCGTGATGAGCGAACCGCTCTTCTCGGCCGCCTCGACGACGACGACCGCAAGCGAAAGACCGCTGATGATGCGATTGCGTTTCGGAAAGTTGTACGGCATCGGAATCATCCCCAACGGGAATTCGCTCACCAGTGCGCCCCGCTCGCAAATCTGTTCGGCGAGCCTCGCGTGTTCGCGGGGATAAATGACGTCGACGCCGCACCCGAACACGGCGATGGTCGTGCCGCCGGCATCGAGCGCGCCGAGATGCGCGGCCGAGTCCACGCCGCGCGCCATGCCGCTGACGACAGCGACGTTGCGCCGCGCCAGATCGGCCGCCAGGCTTCGGGCCACTTCACGCGCGTACGGCGACGCGGCGCGCGATCCCACAATCGCCACGCAAGGCGTGCATAGCGCGTCAGCGTGGCCTCGAATCCAGAGTGTTTGGGGTGGGTCGTAGATAGCGGCGAGGGTCGTGGGATAGCGAAGATCGCCGCGCGAAACGGGGGTAATGGCGAGGTTCATCGGGCAACTCCAAACCGGCGCGCGCGGCGCCGAAAGCCCGGTGCCCAACCTCATCATTATTGTATTCGCGTCAGGGCTTAAGGGATAAGCGGGAAAGGGGGAAAGGGCAAATCGCAATTGCCCCTCACCCCTTGCCCCTTGCCCCTGCTATAGTGGGGTTATCCCTATGCTTAAGCGTCTGTTACCTGTCGTCGTGCTTCTGACGGCCCTGTGCGGTGTGGCATATGCCGACGCGCGGTCCGACGCCAAGGCGCAGGTGGAATTCGGGATCTCCGTCGCGTCCAAAGGCTTGTGGAAAGAAGCGACCTACCGGTGGGAACGGGCCACTCAGATCGACCCCACTTACGCGGCCGCTTTCAACAATCTCGCGGTGGCCTACGAGCACGAAGGGCTGCTGGAGAAAGCCGGCGAAGCCTACGAGCGCGCGCTGAAGCTGGAGCCGAACAACGCGATGGTGCGCCAGAATTTCGAACTGTTCAAGGAAATCCATGATCGGACGAATCAGTCTCAAACTCCTTAGCCTCTCGCTGCTCGTCGGCATCGTCGGATGCGCGAGCTTCTATGAAATTCCGATCGAGACGCCGATCGCCGCCAAGCTCGACGTGTCGGCGTTTCAGCGCGTGTTCATCGCCGGCTTTCTGACGGGTGGGACTGAAGATGTCGACGGCAACGTCGAGACGGTCCGTCTCCTTCGCAGCCAGCTGCGGATGAAATCGAACCTGCGGGTCATCGATGCCGACGTTCTGCCGCTGATGGATGTCGCGGCCAACTCGCGTCCCCAAGGACAGGCCGCCGGGCCAGCCGCCGAGCCGCGCGAAACGCCGCAGCCGGCGCAGTTGAAATCGGAAAAAGACCTCGAGCCGTACGAGCACATTTTTGCGGACGCCGATTATTGGAAGCGCATCGGCGAGGAATATCAGAACCCGCTGATCGTCACCGGCACGGTCCTGTTCACGCCCCACTCACAGTCGGGCATGGTGCAGCGCGAGCAGGAAGTCATCGACCCGCTGGGACGGCGGCGCGTGGAGCCAGTGCGCGAGTACATGGAGCGCAAGGGATACATCCTGCAGGAGAAATTCATCTTCATCGACGGCCGATCGGGCACGCAAATATACTCCGAGGCGTTGCGCGAGGAACGGCTGTACAACCAGAACGACAACACACCGGCGCTGTCGTCCTATTTCGAGCTGATGGACGAAATCATTCCGCGCTTCCTGAGCACGCTCAGCACGCAGCGCGTGCGGGGGTCGAGAGTTCTTATCAAGTAAGTCCCATAAACGTTGGCGTTTTTGCCGAAAGCTGGAAGCTGACGGCGGGATGCTGTTATACTTATGTGTTTCTTTACTCAAGGAGTGTCTTGGTGTACGCGATTATTCAAGCCGGGGGTCGTCAGATAAAAGTTGCGCCAGGCGCGACGGTGCAGCTCGATGGCACCACGGGAGAAGCAGGCGCCAAGGTGACCTTCGAGCAGGTGCTGTTCTTAGCGGGAGATGGCGGCGAGCTGACGGCCGGCGCTCCTTTCGTGAGCGGTGCCAAAGTGCTCGGCGTCATCGACGGTGAAGCGCGCGGTCCGAAAATCCGGGTCTTCAAGAAGAAGCGCCGGAAGGGCATGCGCCGCACCAAGGGACATCGCGCGTTCTACACGCGAGTCCGCATTACGGACATCGTCGTCTAACTTTTTACTTTTTAGTTTCTAGTTTTTAGTTTCCAGTATCACCTATGGCCCATAAAAAAGGACAAGGCAGTTCACGCAACGGCCGCGACAGCAATTCGCAGCGGCTGGGCGTCAAGAGTCACGATGGCAACATCGTCACCGGCGGATCGATCCTGGTGCGCCAGCGAGGCCGCCGTTTCCAGCCGGGCATCAACGTCGGCCTCGGCAAGGACGATACGCTCTTCGCCAAGGTCAACGGACGCGTGCGTTTTGAAGACCACGGCGCGCACGGCCGCAAGATCAGCGTCCTTCCGGTAGAATAGTTTTTAGTGTTCGTCGACGAAGTCGACATCCTCGTAGAGGCAGGCACCGGCGGTTCCGGCGCCTGCAGCTTCAGGCGCGAGAAGTTCGTTCCGCGCGGCGGCCCTGATGGCGGCGACGGTGGCAACGGGGGCTCGGTCTACGCGGTTGCCTCTCCTCATCGCAACACGCTTATCGCCTATCGCTTCAACCGTGAGTTCCGCGCCAAGCGCGGCGGTGGCGGCGAAGGATCCAACCGCACGGGAAAATCTTCCCCTGATCTCGAGCTCGAAGTGCCGGTGGGCACGCTCGTGTACGAGAAGCCGCTCGATCCGGCCGACCATCCGATTCTCATCGGCGACCTCGTGGAGGCTGGACAGCGTGTACTGCTCGCACAGGGCGGCCATGGCGGCCGCGGCAACGCGCGCTTCACCAGCTCGGTGAACCGCGCGCCGCGCCGGTTCGAAGAAGGCACGCCTGGCGAGGTCAAACAGCTTCAGCTTCATCTCAAACTGCTCGCAGACGTGGGGCTGGTCGGATTTCCCAACGCCGGAAAATCGACCCTCATCTCGCGCATCTCGGCGGCGAAGCCGAAGATTGCCGACTATCCCTTCACCACGCTCGTCCCGAATCTCGGCGTCGTCTCGCTCAGCGGCGATCGAAGCTTTGTCGTTGCCGACGTGCCGGGACTGATTGAAGGCGCGCACGAGGGACACGGTCTCGGCGATCGCTTTCTGAAACATCTGGATCGCACCAAGCTGCTCGTGCATCTCGTCGATGTGTCGGGCGCAACCGGCCGGGATCCCATTGAAGACTTCGAAGCCATCCGTCGCGAGCTCGGACTGTTCAGCGCCGAGCTCGGGCACAAGCCGCAGCTCGTGATTGCGACGAAGATGGACACGTCGCCCGATCCCGACCAGGTCGACCTTCTGGAACAGCATGTGAAAGCTCATGGACTTCCCTTCCAGCGCATTTCCGCCGTCGCGGGAACGGGTCTCGACGAGCTTCAAGAGTCGATGTGGAAATATCTCAGCGATGCGCGACCGAACCCGGAGCTCGCGCCGCTGCAGGTAGTCGAGCACGATTCATGACGGTGCCGGTCGCGGGAAACCGTGTCGGTATTCTCGGAGGGACGTTCGATCCGATACACACCGGGCACCTCGCCGCAGCACGTGCTGCGCGCCACGCGCTGTCGCTCAATCGGATCATGCTGCTGCCGGCACGCACGCCGCCCCATCGGAGCTCGGAACCGCGCGCATCCGCGTTTCACCGCTTCGCGATGGCGGCGCTCGCAGCGACGACGATGCCGGACCTGGAAGTTTCCGATCTGGAGCTGCACCGCGACGGCCCTTCGTACACGTCCACCACGCTCGAACGATTGCTCGCGGATGGCTACCAACGATCGGAACTATTTTTTATTCTGGGAGCGGACGCGTTCGCGGAAATCGCGACGTGGCACGACTATCCCCGATTGTTCGAGCTCAGCAACTTCGTCGTGGTGTCGCGACCAGGA
>JANMJM010000190.1:0-4140 GCA_031371345.1 Vicinamibacteria bacterium | reverse complement strand
GGCGTGACACCCACTTGGTAGCCCATCGACATCGACGCGAGCGCACTGGCGTCGAGCTTGGCGGGATCCCACAGGATGCCGGCCGTTTCTCCTGGAAAATCTGGCGACAGCACGCGGCCGAACCCAAAACGCCGAGCATAGAGGCCGAGACGCTCCGGCCCCAGCCGAAGCCCGACTCGAATGGCGCCGACGTTGCTCGACTTGACGATGACATCGGTAAAGCTGAGCACGCCGTAGTCATGGGTGTCGGGAATGACGCGCGATCCGATTTTGATCCGCCCGCCGCTGGCGTCGATCATCTGGTCGACGCCGAAGAGATGTTCTTCGAGCGCAGCCGATGCGGTGACGACCTTGAAAGTGGACCCGGGCTCGTAGATATCCTGAACGGCGCGGTTGCGACGCTGGTCCGGCTCCGCGTCGGCGAACGCGTTGGGATTGAACGTGGGCTCGTTCGCCATCGCGAGGATCTCGCCCGTGTTCGGGTCCATCACGATGACGGTGCCGCCCACGGCTTTATTGCGGGCGACCGCATCGTGCAGCTCCCGTTCGGCAATGTGTTGAAGGTACTCGTCGATTGTCAGCTCGACGCTGGCACCCGCCGTTGGCGGTCGCTCGAGACGGCTGAACGCGTGACCTCGCGCATCTTTTTCATAGAGCAGCTTGCCCTGCGTGCCGCTGATTTGGGTGTCGTAGGCCGCTTCGAGACCTGCGAGCCCTTTGTTGTCGACGCCCACGAATCCGAGCAACTGGGCGGCGAGCTGTTTCTTCGGATAGAACCGGTGATCTTCTTTGACGAACCTGATGCCCTCGAGCCCGAGATCGCCAATACGCCTGGCCTGCGCGGGCGTCACCTGCCGCCGCACGTAGACGAACGCTCGCCTCTGCCGGAGCCTCGCGACGAGCGCCTCCTGATCCTTCGGCGAGCAATCCGCCAGCGCGCGGCAGACAGCGGCCGCGGCATTCGACGTGTTCACGATGTCTGGCGGCACTGCGAACACCGATTCGCTGTCCACACTGTAGGCGAGCACTCTGCCATGCCGATCGAGGATGTCTCCGCGTTTGGCCGAGATCGGAATGGCACGCGCCGATTGATTTTCTGCGCGCGCAGCGAGATCTGTGTGCCTGTACACCTGCAGAAAGACGAGCCGGGCCTCTATGCCGGACGCCCAAAGCACGAACACGACGGCCGCCAGAAACAGCCGCCGCTGAATCGTGACGCGCCACTTATCTGAAGTGAGATCGCTCAACTGGTTTCTCCACGGCTCGTGCCACGACCGACGCGGACGGCGGCTCGGGCGGAATGACTCGCTCGATGACGACGGCGGCGCCGGTTTCCGGCGTCACCAAATGCAGAGCTCTGGTGGCCAGCCGCTCGATGCGCTGGGGCGACCTCAAGGTTTCGATCTCCAGCCGCAAATGACGGTTGATCGCCGCTTCGTCGCTGCGCTGCCCTTCCATCTGCTCCACGCGATAGCCATGCTGAAGCAGCTCCACCCGCTGCCATCCGGAAAACAGGACGACGGCGACGAAGAGCACCACGATGACGAGCGTGTGCCATTGCTCGCGCACCCGGCGCTCGTCCACTTCTCGGACGATCGGGTTGTTACGCACGTCTTTCTTGATGGCGTACTCGAACGCTTCCATTTTTATTGACTCCGCCTGAATCGCTAGGCCACGCGTTCGGCCGCGCGCAGTTTCGCGCTTCGGGCTCGCGGGTTGCGATCAATTTCGTCCGGTTGGGGGAGAACCGGCTTTTTCGTCAAAATACGGATCGGCGCGTCTTCCTGCTGTGCGAGCGCCCGCAGCGTGTGTTTCACGATGCGGTCTTCGAGCGAATGAAACGTAATCACGACCATACGCGCGCCCGTCGTCAACCGCCGTGCAAGAGCCGTGAGAAACGTGTCGAGGCCGTCGAGCTCGCGATTCACCCAGATGCGCAGCCCCTGAAAGGTGCGCGTCGCCGGATCGATACGCGAGAACCCGCGCCGAGGAATCGCGTGCCGTACGATGGCCGCCAGCTGTCCGGTCGTGCGAATGACGGCGGTTTCGCGGTTCTGGACAATGGCCCGCGCGACACGGCGCGAGAATCGCTCTTCGCCGAACTGGTAAATGGCGTCGGCGATCTCGCTTTCCGACGCGGCGCTCAACAACTCTGCGGCCGTCGGTCCGGTTGTCGTGTCCATCCGCATGTCGAGCGGGTCTTCGCGCTGAAAACTGAATCCGCGCCCTTCCGCCTCCAGCTGATAGGACGACATTCCGAGATCGGCCAGCGCGCCATCGACGACGCGCATGCCCCGCCTATCAAGAACCGACTCGATCGCCCGATAATCCGAGTGGACGAGCTCTACGCGATCGCCAAAACCCGCGAGCGTGCCGGCGGCAATCACCAGCGCCGCCGGATCGCGATCGAGCCCCATCACTTTGGTGACGCCTGCTTCGAGCATGGCCTTCGCATGTCCTCCCAACCCCACCGTACAGTCGACGAACACGCCGCCCTTCTCGGGCTGGAGGAACGCGAGCACTTCACGCGTCATCACCGGCTCGTGATGAATCGTCATAACCCCAAATCCGAAAGCGCTCGCGCGTCGTCGTCGGTGAACGGATCGCGCTGCAGCTTGGCGAGGAAGCGCTCGTGGTTCCAAACCTCGACGTAATTGATCTGGCCGAACACGTCGACCTCGCCTACGATCGTCGCCGACTCACGAAGCCGCGCGGGAATGACGACGCGGCCCTGACTGTCGATTTCGGTGACCTGGCCGTAGAAATTGACCCGGTCCAAAAACTTCAAACGGGATGGATGCGCCGAGGGAATGCTCGTCAGCTTCTGCTCGATGGCGGCCCAGACCGGCATCGGGTAGATCCGGACCGAGTCACCATGCAGACTGGTAACGAAGAGCTCGCGCCCGTGTTCATCCTCGATGAACGAGCGGAACCCATTGGGGATTTTGAGTCTCCCCCGGTCGTCAATTTTCGCCGGCGAGTTGCCCCGAAGCACGCTCGGCTACTCCATTTCTCTCCACAAAAGTCCACGGCGATAGTAGAGGACGTATATGCCGAAGTCAACGGTTAAAACGTAGTGCGGCAAGAGGTTACGCTAAATTTTCGCCCCCGTGCGTGATAGGATTTCGGATTTGCTTAGCGGGACTTCACACCAATGCTCAGAGCTGCACTCATCGGGTTACCGTCGGCGGGTAAAACCACGCTTTTTCAATTGATGACGAGCGTGAAGGAAGCGGTTGGCGGCGGCTTCGGTAAATCCGAGGTCCAGGTCGGCATCGCGAAAGTGCCGGACGCGAGGCTCGATCGATTGACCGCGCTGTTCAATCCAAAAAAACACGTGCCCGCCACCGTCGAATTCACCGACATCGTTGGTGCCACGGGCAGCGCGCAGTCGCTGGTCGACGTGACGGCGTACCGAAATGCCGACGCGCTGCTGCACGTCGTGCGCGCGTTTCGCGATCCGTCGGTGCCGGCGCCCCATGAAACGATCGATCCGGCACGCGACATCCACGCTGTGGAAGACGAGCTCATCCTGGCCGACCTCGGGATCGCCGAGAAACGGCTCGAGCGTCTCGCGAAGGATTTGAAGAAGGGGAAAAACGCGGAGCTCGAGCGTGAACGTGACGTGCTCACGTTATGCCGCGCGACGCTCGAAGAAGGCAAGCCGCTTCGCACGCTGACTCTCTCGAGCGACGATGTGAAGCGTTTGCGCGGCTTTCAATTTCTGTCGGCAAAACCGCTGCTGATTGTGCTGAATCTCGACGAGGCCGATCTGACGGGGCCTGGCGGTTCGGTGGCCGCCCTCGGGCGAATGGGTCTGTCCGGTATAAGCGGGCATGCGGCAACCCGCATGGTGGCGGTCTGCGCCAAAATAGAGCTCGAAATTGCGCAACTCGATCCGGCAGATGCCAAATCGTTTCTCGCCGATCTGGGCTTGACGGAGTCCGGGCTCGCCCGCGTGATTCGCGCCAGCTACGATCTCCTTGGGCTGATCTCATTCTTCACGGTCGGCGAGGACGAAAACCGCGCCTGGTCGATTACGCGTGGCACGAACGCGCAACTGGCCGCCGGCGAGATTCACAGCGATATCCAGCGCGGTTTCATCCGCGCAGAGGTCGTCTCGTGCGAGCCGTTATTGCA
>JANMJM010000326.1:0-47585 GCA_031371345.1 Vicinamibacteria bacterium | reverse complement strand
GTCGCTGTTTGGCCATGGGTCGTGGAGTGAAAGGGGTGTTACGGTAACAAAATGGCGTCGCATCGGTCAAGGCGTCGGTGGGGGCTTGAGCTTTTCAACAGTACGGTACACGCTATTGGTTGATAGACCGAATTTGCGCGCCGTCTGAGAAAGCGCATCCCGTCGGCCAAGGCCGTTATTATTGGTCAAATAATAGAAAAACGCCACAACGTCTTTATTATCAACGTTCTCTGCAGGTGCATCAGGAACAAGACTCGGCCCCACGATGATAGTGAACTCGCCTTTAGCCTTAATTTTTAGGTTATAAGCCAGAGTAGTTGACGTCCTAATTATCTCCTCATGAATCTTCGTCAGCTCTCTCGCAATTATTATTGGTCGTTCACCCAAAATAGTTGGAATTTCAGTGAGTGTTTTCTGAATGCGATGAGGCGTTTCGAAGATGACGATCGGCCGCTGCTCATGCGCCAAGTTCTGGAGCCAACGTTTTCGCTCATTCGACCTAGCTGGGGCGAATCCTGCGAACACGAAGTTATCGGCCGGTAGGCCAGAAACCGCAAGAGCACTCAGTACAGCACTGGCGCCTGGGATGGGAATAACGCGGATCCCCTTCTCGATGGCGGCCGCCACCAGGCGTTGACCCGGGTCGGCCACCAGCGGTGTTCCTGCGTCTGACACGAGTGCGACGTCCTGTCCGCCGGCCAGCTTCTGGAGCAACTCGGGGAGTTTCTGATGCTCGTTGTGCTCGTGCAGGCTCGTCGTCGGCGTCGTAATGCCGAAGTGGCGTAATAAAATTGACGTTCGGCGGGTGTCTTCGGCCGCGATCAGGCCGACCGATTTGAGGGTGCTCAGCGCGCGCAGCGTTATATCGTCGAGATTCCCGATGGGTGTGGACACCACGTACAGGCTGGCGGGCATGCGGGAGAAGGATATTGTACCATTGGCTTTTTGGGCTTCCTTATCGAGTCGAGACACTTAGTAGATGATGCGTTCGTCCGAACCGTTCCACCATTTCGTCGACGACTACCTCGCCTATCTCCACGAAGTTCACCCTACGGGCGCGACGCTCGACGGCGTGCATACGCACGATGACCTGCTCGAGGACCTGAGCCGGCAGGGGATCGAGCAGCACACGCGCGCGCTCTCTGGATTTTCGCGGCGGCTTCACGAGATCAATACCGGCGACCTTACGGCGATCGAGAAAGCTGAGCAGCCGATGATCGAGTCGAACGTCCACGGGCGGATGTTCGAGCTCGAGCAGGTCAGGACGTGGGAGCGCAATCCGCAGCTCTACGCCGACACGCTGTGCTCGAGCCTCGCGGCGCAGGTGGTCTTCACACACGCACCGCTGCCCGAACGCGCACGCCGCGTGCTGTCGAAGCTGCGACAGACGGCTCGCCTGGTGCAGGCTGCGCGCGACAACATCAAGGATCCGCCGGGCATTTTCGTCAAGGTCGGCCTCGAGGCGTTCCGCGGCGCGCTGAACTTCATCGAAAAAGATCTGCCGCGCGCATTTTCTTCCCTCGACGACATGCATCTGCTCGGCGATCTTGCCGACGCGTCGACCGAGGCGGCTCAGGCCATCGGCAAATACGTTCAATATCTCGAGGACGATCTCGCACCGAAGGCGCGGGCGTCGTTCCGCCTCGGCCGCGCCGCGTTCGAGCGTAAAGTGAAGCTCGACGAGGGCCTCCCAATGGACGCCGATCGGTTGCTGGCGATCGCGCTTCGCGAGTTCAAGGCAACGCAGGAGGAATTCAAAACGCTGGCGGGACGACTGGACGGCGGCGACCCGATCGCCGCATGGCGCAAGGCAAAAGAGGCGCACCCCGCGGCGGGCCAACTGCCGGCGGCCGCTCAGCAGCAACTCGAGGAGATCGGCACCTTCATCGATCGCCACGCCATCGTCACGCGGCCCCAAGGCGAACCAGTGATTGTCGCGCCGACGCCGGAGTTCTTCCGCTGGTCGTTTGCGAGCATGTGGGTGTCCGGGCCATTCGAACCGAAGCCGACACCCGCGTACTACTATCTGACGGACGCGGACCCGTCATGGCCGATCGAGAAGCAGGAAGAGCACTTGCGCGATTTCAACTATCCGACGCTCTGGGCCATCTCCATCCACGAGGTGTACCCGGGCCACTTGCTGCACTATCAGTTCTTGCGGCGCGTCGAATCGAAAGTGCGGAAGTCGATCATGTTTTCGCCGGCGTCATTCGTTGAAGGATGGGCGCACTACACCGAGCAGATGATGATCGAGGCCGGTTTCCGCCGCGACGATCAGACGCTGAGGCTCGGCCAGCTGGCCGAAGCGCTGATCCGCCTGGCGCGCTTCATCGTGTCGATACGGCTGCACGTGGAGGACTGGTCGGTCGAGCAGAGCATGCGATTCTTCCGCGACGAATGCTTCATGGAAGAGGGGGGCGCGCGGCGCGAGGCTGAGCGCGGCACGTTCGACCCGACCTATTTGGTGTATTCGGTCGGCAAGTTGATGCTGCTGAAGCTGCGCCGTGACGTCAAGGAGCAGCTAGGATCGAAGTACTCGCAGCGGGCGTTCCACGATCAGCTGCTCGCGAACGGTACGGCGACGTTTGCGGTCCATCGCCAGCTGATGCTTGGCGAGGGGTCGGGGGATCTGCTCGAGTAGGCGCTCCGGCGCCCGATACCTGTAGAATCACAAGGGATGCCCATTTACGAGTACGAATGTGAGGCGTGCGGCAACCGCTTCGAGCTGATTCAGAGGCTTTCTGATGAGCCGGTCGTGATCTGTCCCAGATGCGGGGAGCCTAAGGTCCACAAGCTCATGTCGAGCCCCGCGATTCAGTTCAAGGGGTCCGGCTTTTACATCAACGATTACGCAAAAAAAGGCAGTGGGGAACCCTCGAAGTCGGCGGGAGCGGCCGAGTCAAAAACCGACGACAAGAGCGGGTCCGACAAGAAGTCCGAGAAAGCCGCCCCTGCGGCGAGCAGCACCGGCTCGTCTTCGACTCCCTCGACGACTTCGAGCACGTCGAGCCCCTCGACCAGCTCGAGCTCGACCGACAAATCCTAATTCGATCCGTTCCGGAACGTCGTCCGGCGCTCGATGTTTTCCGAGCGAAGGTAAGCGCGGAAGGCTTCATTGAGGTCGGGCCGGCGTAGCGCGAAGTAGACGCAAGCCTGAAGGTACCCCAGCTTGTTGCCGGTATCGTGCCGGTTGCCGTCGATTTCGCAGGCGAAGATTTTTCGCTGCTTCAGGAGTTTCCGCAGACCGTTGGTGAGCTGAATTTCTCCGGTGCGATCGCTTGCGGTCTCGCGAAGCGCCGGAAAAATATCCGGTGTCAGGAGATACCGTCCGATGATGGCGAGATTCGACGGCGCTTCCTCGCGCGACGGCTTCTCGACGAGGTCGCGAACCGCGTAGATGCCTTTGCCGAGGTCGACCGATGTATCGATGTCGACGATGCCGTAGGCCGAAACTTGATCCTCCGGCACGCGTTCGACGGCGAGTACGGGCCCGCCAACTTTCTCGAACACGTCGATCATCTGCTTCAGCGCCGGCGGATCGGCGTCAATGACGTCATCGGCGAGAATGACGGCGAACGGCTCGTCGCCGACCAGCTGCTCGGTCACCAGGACGGCATGACCAAGTCCCAGCGGCTCGCCCTGGCGGACGTAGGCGACGTTGATCATGTTCGAAATTTTGCGGATCTCTTCGAGCAGCTCGATTTTGCCGCGCTGCTGCAGGAAGCTTTCGAGCTCGATGTTGACGTCGAAGTGATCCTCGATCGCGTTCTTGCCACGGCCCGTGACGATGATGATGTTGTCGACGCCGGATTGGACGGCTTCTTCGACGCCGTACTGAATGATCGGTTTGTCGACAAGGGGCAGCATTTCTTTCGGCTGAGCTTTCGTCGCGGGAAGAAACCGGGTACCGAGACCTGCAGCGGGGAAGACGACTTTACGCACGGTAGATTTCACAGGCACTAGTTTATTAGGATTCCATCATGCTTGATCCGGCTTTTGTTCGAGATCACCAGGAAGACGTGAAGCGAGGGCTGCAGAGCCGCGGCATGAACGCCGACGGCGAGCTCGAATCGCTCGCGGTTCTGGAGAACCGTCGCCGCCGGCTGATACCCGAGCTCGAAGGCTTGAAGCGTGACCAGAACACGGCGGGCGACGAAGTCGCGCGTGCGAAACGTCAGGGGAAAGACGCGAGCGCCATCTTCGAGGCCAATCGTGCGCGCTCGCAGCAGATTCGACAACTCGGCATCGAGCTCGATCAGGTAGAGCATCAGCGCTCGAGCTTGCTGATGTCGCTGCCGAATTTGCCGCACGCCAGCGTACCGCTCGGCAAGAGCGCGGCAGACAATCAAGTCGTCCGCACATGGGGCGAGCCGCGAAAGTTCGATTTCGAGCCTGCGGCGCACTGGGATCTCGGCCCGGCGCTCGGCATCCTGGATTTCGAGCGGGCAACGAAGATGTCCGGCGCGAGATTTTCCGTCCTGATCGGCGCCGGCGCGCGTTTATCTCGCGCGCTGATTGATTTCATGCTCGATCTGCACACGACGGAGCACGGCTACACGGAAGTGGTGCCGCCATTCCTCGTCAATCGAGCGTCGCTCGAAGGCACAGGACAGTTGCCGAAGATGGAGGCCGATCTCTTCAAAATCGCCGGCGACTGGGACCTCTTCCTGATTCCAACAGCGGAGGTGCCGCTGACGAACCTCCACCGTGGCGACATCCTGAGCAGCGACACCCTACCGCTGAAGTACGTGGCCTACTCACCGTGCTTTCGCAGCGAGGCAGGATCGTATGGCGCCGACGTGCGCGGCCTGATTCGTCAGCACCAGTTCGAGAAAGTCGAGCTGGTGAAGATCACCAAGCCGGAACATTCCTACGACGAGCTCGAGGCGCTGACGCTGAATGCCGAAGAAGTGCTGAAGCGGCTGGGGCTTCCGTATCAGACGGTGGCGTTGTCCACCGGCGATCTCGGCCACAGCATGGCAAAGACGTACGACATCGAGGTGTGGCTCCCGAGCCAGCAGAAATATCGCGAGATTTCTTCCTGCAGCAATGCCGAGGCATATCAGGCACGGCGAGCGAACATTAAGTTCAAAGAGGGCGGCGCCGGGCGGGCGGACTTCGTGCACAGCCTCAACGGCTCGGGATTGGCTGTCGGGCGAACGCTAATTGCCGTGTTGGAAAATTATCAGCAGGCAGACGGAACAGTCGTCGTGCCCGAGGCGTTGCGGCGATATATGGGGGGGATGGAAGTAATTGAGGGACGGAAAATCTGGTGATCTGGTGATCTGGCGATCTGGTGAACTGGGGAACTGGGGATCTGGGGATCTGGGGATCTGAAAATCTGCAACAGAACTGTTTGGCGGCGTTTGAGATATTGCAACGGGTGAACGGGCCTCAACGCGGCGACACGAATTTCTCGCCAAATTACTTTTTGCAAGAAACGGCACAACGGATGCAGTGGCCGTGGGCATGCCCGATCGACCAGATCTGCAAAAGAGGACTCGCGATTTCGCACTCGCGGCGTTGACGTTTTATCGCCGCCTTCCGAAGACGACGGAGGCTGACGTGCCCGGGCGCCAGCTGTACAGAGCCGCCAATAGCGTGCGGTCGAATTACCGCGCCGCGAAGCGAGGCCGCTCGCGCGCGGAATTCATCTCCAAACTGGGCATCGTTGCCGAAGAATGCGACGAAGTCGTCGACTGGCTGGAGTTCATGCGAGATGGAAATATCGCGTGCGACCTGAAGCTGCTCGGCGAAGCGGAGGAGCTGCGCAACATCTTCGCGCGGTCGGTTGCCACGGCGCGTAAGAACGCTCGTCGGAAGCGCGACGGCGCGCCACCAGATCACTAGTTCACTAGTTCACCAGTTCTCCAGTTGCCATGAGCCACCGATAGGTCTCCTCGAGTCCTCTGCGGAGATCCCACAGAGGCGCCCAGCCCATTGACCGAAGGGCCGATGAGTCCAGCGCCTTGAACGGCATGCCGTCGGGCTTGCTCGAATCGAATCTCAGCGCGCCCTCGTATCCGACGACGTCTTTAATAAGCGTCGCGAGATCGGCAATCGAGATGTCGTCGCCGCTCCCGAGATTCAGCGGCTCGGGCGCGTCGTGCCGCTGCATGGCAAAGATGCAGGCATCGGCCAAATCATCTGCGTAAATGAACTCTCGTCGAGGCGCACCTGAACCCCAGATTTCGACAAAGGGTCTGCGCTCTGTGCGAGCCTCGTGAATTCTGCGCAGCAAGCCTGCCGCGACGTGCGAGTTCTCGATGCTGAAATCGTCGCCAGGGCCGTACGCATCACCCGAAATCGCGGTGATGAACGTGGCGCTGTGTTGACGCCGATACGCCTCGCACAATTTCATGCCAGCAAGTTTCGCGACGCCGTAGGCTTCGCTCGTGGGTTCCATCGGACCGGTTCCGAGCGACGACACATTGAAGGGCTGCGGCGCCGCCTTGGGATAAATGCACGAGCTCCCAAGGTACAGCAGCTTGCGCACCTGCGATTGCCACGCGGCGGGAATGACGTTCGTGACGGCGAGCAGGTTGTCGAGCATGAGGTCGGCCGGCCATTGCTGATTACCGGCGATGCCCGAGACCTTGCCCGCAACAAGAAAGACAAACTCCGGTTGCGTGCGGGCGAAGAACGCAGAGACCTCGCGGCGATCCGATAGATCGGGGTCAGCCTCGTCGATCACACGGGTGAACTCGCGCTCGGCAAGCCGCTTGCGCAGCGCCCGCCCCACGAGCGTCTCGCTGCCGGCGACGTAAATGCGAGCGGTGAGGTCCACTGTCAGACCGCGAACTGGCGCTCGAGGCGGTGCGACGTCATCTCGCGAATGTGCGCCAAGGTGTCGTCGCCGAATTTCTCGCGCACCATGTCAAGGTAGGGCTGATGCGTGTAATAGACGTTGAACGCGTGATCGCGGAATCGCAGCACCTCGCTCGCCGACAAATGCCGAGTCGGCAGCGGCAGCGTATTCACCGCGTGCTGCGAATAACCGCTCCAGGTCTCGGGCAGCCGCCAGCCGCGCCGGACCGCCTCCTCATAGAGGGGCGAACCGGGATACGCCATGGCCGAATAGAAATTCGCAAACTCGCAATTCAGATCGAGCGCCAAGTCCAGCGTCCGCTGCATCGTCTCGGCTGTGTCTTCCGGAAGACCGAAGATGAAATTGGCGATGATGTTGATGCCTGCCGCTTTGATTTTATTGACCGTCTCGTACACCTCGCCCACGCGATATCGCTTGTCGACATCGGTTAACACATGGTCGTCGGCTGCTTCGATGCCGAGCGCCAGCCAGTTGAAGCCGGCGCGTTTCAGCTTGTCGAGCATGCTGTCCTTCACCGTATCGACCCGCGCGTAGGCCCAGATGTTCAGATCGTAGCCGCGCTCGATGATCAGGTCGCAGATCGCCAGCACGTGACGCTGGTTCAGCACGAACATCTCGTCGGCAAATTTGATGTTCCGGACGCCGTATTTGGTGACGAGCAGTTCGATTTCTTCGATCACCCGCTGGGGGCTCCAGAAGCGGTAGCTGTTGACGTCGGTGTTGAGCCCCGCCGCATGCTCGCCGCTCTTGAACGGCGCCTGGATACAACAGAACGAGCAGTGATAGGGGCAACCGAGTGTCGTGTAGATGGCGGCGTAAGGTTGGCGCCGCAGATGGCCGAAGCAGTGCCAGTTGTGCGCGCGATACTTGGTCATCGGCAGCAGATCCCATGCGACACCAGGCATCTCGCTGTCGAGATCCTTGACGAGCGGCGAGGGCGCGTTCGACACCGCGCGTCCGTGGTCTCGATAGACAAGACCCCGCACCTTGCCAAGATCCGGATAGTCGGCAACCCGGTACGCCTCAAGAAGATCCACGATCGTGTAAAGACCTTCGTCCTTCGCGACGAAATCGCACGCCTCTTCGACGAGCGTGCGTTCGGGCAGCGATGCGACATGCCCGCCGAGCATCAGGAGCGGAATATCCGGATTCACATTCTTGATGGCGGTCGCGATCGCCGACGCGCCGGTCATGTTTTGCGTCGAGGCCGACGGCTGATGCCCATAGACCACAATCGCGACCAGCGTCGGATCGATCGCCGTCACGCGCTCGGCAGTTTGTTTGGGTGTCAGTTCGTCGGCTTCGGCATCCACTATCTGGACAGAGAATCCCTTGTTGCGGACGAACGACGCGATGAGGCCTGCCCACACCGGGTTTTCGACGGCGGTGAGTCTCGCGCCGAGCGACTGGTAGATCTGCGCGCGGCTGCCGGGATTGACGAGAACGAGGTCTGGCTTCACTGCGCGCGCCCGTCGATCCCGATCGTCGATTTGACGATGAATTGGGGACGGCCTCTCACATCCTTATAGATCCGAATCACGTAGATGCCGAGGCCGCCGATGGCGGCGAGCGTCGTCGCCCAGAAGAACGTCAGCGCCGCGAAGAATGGCCCTGAGAGAATCAACAGGAAGAACGACCAGCCCAACCCGATGGCCGCCAGTGCGAAGCAGCAGTAGATGGGCAGAAAGGAAAACGACGTCATGCCGATCACGAACGTCTTCCACGGGTTCTTGCTGAAAAAAGGAAAATGCGTCCTGCCGGCGTGCCTGGCGTCGCGTTGGTAAGGCACGAACACCTGCGTGAATCCCAGCCAGACGACCAGGCCGCGCAGATACGGATCGGACTCGCGGACCTGAAGCAATTGATTGATCGCCGCGCGCGAGAGCAGCTTGAAATCGCCCGCATCGACAGGCAGCTCGATCGCCGAGCCCGACTGAATCACACGGTAGGCCAGACGGGTCGCCCACATCTTCAGCGGACTTTCTCCGCGGCGCTCGGTGCGAACCGTGTGAACGACCTCCGCGCCCTGTCGCCAGCGCTCGAGCATCGCGGGAATCATTTCGGGTGGATCCTGCAGATCCGAATCCATATAGATCACGGCGTCGCCGCGCGAGGCCGTCATGCCCGCAAGCACGCCCTCGGCCACGCCGAAGCGGCGCGACATGTTCACGATTTTCACGCGTGGATTCTTCTCCCGCTCCTTCAACAGAATTGGGAGCGACTGATCGGTGGAGTCGTCGTTCACGAAGATCAGCTCGTACTGAACGGGCTGCATCGCGAACATCCCGTCGAGCCGCGCGACGAGCGTCGGAATGTTGTCCGCTTCGTTGCGGAACGAGAGTACGACGGACACGAGCGGCTGAGCAGCGTTCATACGTTGGAATATTTCACGTTGCGGATCATCGCGAAACCTTTGATGAGCTCGCGAATGCCCGCATCAAGCGAGAACGCCGGCTTGAAGCCGGTTCGTTCGATCTTCTCGTTCGACACGATATAGTCGCGCTTATCGGGGTCCTTGCCGATGTTCGACTCGTGAATGACGAATGACGGCACGTACTCGCGGATTTTCTCACAGAGCTCCAGCTTCGAGAGGTTCGCGTCGGACAGGCCGACGTTGTAAATCTGCCCCTTGAGGGCAGCGAAGTTGTCGATGCCGTGGAGAAAGACGCGCGCCACGTCGCGGACGTGAATGAAATTCCGCTTGAAGTGGCTTTCGAAGAGCACGATGAAGCGATCCGTGATGGCGCGATAGGTGAAATCGTTGACGAGCAGGTCGAGCCTCATGCGCGGCGACATCCCGAACACGGTCGCCAGGCGGAAGCTGAGCGCGGACGGATGGCGCTCGAGGAGCGTGCGCTCGACCTCGACCTTGTCTCGGCCATACAACGACACGGGCCGGATCGGCGTTTCTTCGGTGCAGAACCTGCCGGCTTCGCCAACGCCGTAGCCGCTGTTGGTGATCGGCAGCAGGACGCGCTGCGACGGGCTGAGCAGGCCGAGCATGTCGACGATGGCCTTCAGGTTGGTTGACGTCGCCGCGAGCGGATCGCGATCGCAGAGCGGCGCGCCGACCAGTGCCGCCAGCGGGATGATGACGTCGGCGTCCTTGAGGAGGGGCTTCATGGTATCGAGCGACCGAACGTCGCCCCGCACAAGAGAAAATTCAGGCCTGTAGCAGACGGCGGCGAGGCTGTCTTGTCCGTACATGAAGTTGTCGACCACCGTCACGGCAAAGCCGCGGTCGAGCAGTGCCGGCACCAGAATCGATCCCAAGTACCCTGCGCCGCCAGTTACCAGAACCTTCGTCATCGGTCAGACCCCGTTAAGTACCGCGCGAAGCTCGTCGAGCTCCCGCGTCAGATCGTGCGGATGATTGCCCACAAAGAACCCGTGGTCATGCGCCAGCGCGGCGTTCCTGATGCCGCCGACGATCTCGTAGTCAAAAAACCTGATCGCCTGGTGCTTCGGAAAGCAGCCGCCCGTGATCATCCGGAACTCGATACCCGCCTTGCGCAGCGCGTCCATCAGCCGCGACCGCTCGATGCCCAACTCGGGCTTCAGAATCATCGTGAAGCTGAACCACGAACTGCTGCCGTTCTCACGCTGGATGATAAACCGCTTGTCACCTTTGAACAGCGTTTGAAAGTGCGCGGCGTTCGCCCGGCGGATTGCCAGCATCCGGTCGAGTTTCTTCAGCTGCTCCTGACCCACCGCTCCGGCGAACTCGAGCGGGCGTACGTTATAGCCCGGCACGACGAATCGATAGGCCTCGAAAAACGGATCATCGTGGGGACGGCCAACCGCTGCGGCCGGAGAATCCGACGGGACATCTCGAGCCCAGCCGTGATTGCGAATCGCGCGCGCGAGATGATCCAGCTCGGTGTCGTTCGTGACCAGCAACCCTCCCTCCATCGTCGAGATGTGATGGGAGTAAAAGGTACTGAACGTGTTCAGGTCGCCAAACGTCCCGCACCACTTGCCGTTCAATGTTGCGCCCAGCGACTCGCAGTTGTCCTCGAACAAAATCAGATCGTGCGCATCGCAAAAGGCGCGAATCTTGTCGAGCGGGGCCGGGTTGCCGAGGATGCTCACCGCCACGACCATGCGCGTGCGCGGCGTGAGCGCCGCTTCGAGCTTCGAGACATCCATGTTGAGCGTGTCGAGCTCGACATCGACGAACCGAAGCTTCAATCCGTATTGCTGCAGCGGATGGAACGTCGTCGCCCACGAGATGGCGGGAACGATCGCCTCGTCGCCGCGCTGAAGCGGGCGTTGCGATCGATAACAGAGTGCGGCAACACCGACCAGGTTGGCCGACGAACCGGAATTCACCATCACCGCGTGCTTCATGCCGAACGTCCTCGCGAACGCCTCTTCGAAACGACGGACCTGCTCGCCCATCGTAAAGCGTCCGCTCGCGACGACGCGATTGATGGCGTCAAGCTCCTCGGGTCCCCAGCTCGTGCTCGAGAGCTCGTAGGCCATCAGGAGCGGACAAGTTGACGGACGGCGTTCGCGATGCGGGCTGTGTCGGGATAGTAGAACTGTTCCAGGGTATATCCGGCTGGAGTCGGGACGTCGGGCAGGCCGATGCGCACGACCGGCGCCTTCAGATCGGCAAAGCCCTTTTCCGCGGCGAGGCAGCCGATCTCCGCGCACACACCGCCCTTCATCCACGCCGTGTCGACGACCACGATGCGCCCCGTTTTGTGGAGCGACTCGAGCACAATGCGTTCGTCGAGCGGCTTGATGGTCCGCAGGTCGATGACGTCGGCCTCGATGCCCTCTCCCGCCAACTGAGTTGCCGCCTGGAATCCGAGCTCGATGGCGTGCGAGGCGCCAACGATCGTCACGTCGCTCCCACGGCGCCGGTAGACGCCTTTGCCGATGGGCACCCGGTAGAACCCTTCCGGCACGACGCCGTCTTTCTTCATCAGCCAGCGATGCTCGAACACGCAGACGGGGTTGTTGTCGAGGATAGAAGACAGCAGCAGGCCTTTCGCGTCGTACGGCGTGCTCGGCATGACGATCTTGAGGCCGGGCACGCCGAGCAACATGCCGTGAATCGCTTGGGAGTGCTGCGCGCCGGAACCCCAGCCGCGCCCAATGGCCGCCCACACGACCATTGGCACGTTCGTCTGGCCGTTATCCATGAAATGAAATTTCGCGGCGTGGGTCACGAGCTGATTAAACGCAAGCAGCACGAAGTCCGGGCGATTGTGCATGAAGACCGGTCGCATGCCGTTCATCGCGGCGCCTGCCGAGACGCCCATCATCGCCTCTTCGGACAGCGGCGTGTCGAAGACACGATCGACGCCGAACTGTTTCTGTAAACCTTTGGTCGTCCCGAACATCGCCGTCGGGTCGTCAACGCCCTGGCCGAGGACGAACACCTCCGGGTTGCTGTCGAGCGCGATCGTCAGCGCCTCGTTGATCGCCTGCGCGTACGACAGGACGCGGCCCTCTTTCGGATCGGGCCGGTCGTACACGAGCGAATTAACAAGACCTTCATCCCAGGGCATTCGCGGCCCTCTCAGTCGGCGTAGACATGTCGATACAGATCTTCCTCTGTCGGGTTTGGGCTGGCGAGCGCGTATTCGAAGGCTGCTTCAATTTCGACGGCGATGCGGCGCTCCATCTCTTCAATCGCGGACGCGCCGACGAGAGACCGACGCGTCAAGTATTCGCCAAGGAGGACCAGCGGATCCACCGCTTCCCACGCGTGCCGCTCCGCCTCGTCGCGATATCCGGTCTTACTGTCGTCGCCGGCGCCGCCATGCGCGCGGAAACGGTACACAGGGACTTCAATAAAAGTCGGACCTCCGCCGGATCGCGCCCGCGTCGCGGCTTTCTCGACGGCGTCCCGCACGGCGAGCACGTTCACGCCGTCGACGCTGATCGCCGGCATGCCATGGGCTTCGGCCCACACACGGATGTCGCGAGCCGGCTGCCGCGTCGAGAGCGGCGACTGCACCGAGTAGAAATTGTTCTCGCAGAAAAAAATCACCGGCACCTTTTTGAGCGCCGCAAAGTTCAAGCTCTCGGCCATGACGCCTTCTTCGGTGGTGGCATCGCCGATGAACACGACGACAACTCGATCGGCTGTTTGTAGTTTCGCCGCGAGCGCCGCCCCTACGGCGAGGGGAACCGCCCCACCGACAATCGCCGATGTGCCCGCCAGGCCGACCGACTTGTCGATGAGGTGCATCGAGCCTCCACGCGAGCCGGCGCAGCCGTTGATCCGGCAGTGCATTTCCGAGAGCATGCGTTTCAGATCGCCGCCCTTCGCGAGGTATGCCCCGTGCGTGCGATGGCTGGTGTAGACGAGATCGGATAACCGGAGCGCGGCGCAGCATCCCACAGCTGCGGCTTCCTGGCCGATCACAAGATGGATCGGCGTTTTCATGTGATCCTGGTGATAGCGGTGCTCGATTTCCTCTTCGATGCGGCGAATTCTCAGCATCGATCGATACAGGCCGACGAGCGCTTCGGCGGAGTGCGACCCGCCAAAGCGGTCGAATCCTTTGGAGCCTTCACCTTTATATGGGTACCGGATTTTAGAGTCCATCGGGCTGGTAGAGAACGATGCGGCTGCCGGACATCTCGAACCTGAACGGCACGGTGATCAATTTTCCAAGTGCCGCGCGCACTTGCCCGTGATCTTCAGGCCTGACGAACAACAGCATGAAGCCGCCGCCCCCGGCGCCGAGCAGCTTCCCGCCGATCGCGCCAGCATGCATCGCCGCTTCAAGAAGGCTATCGACGGTGGCATTCGAGACGCGATCCGACAGAGCGCGCTTCAACGCCCAGGCCTGCCGCAGGAGCCGGCCGAACTCGACGATGTCAGTGGACGGCGACGACAGAATCTCGATGGCGCGGTCGACCATCTGCTGTGTCGCTTTCATGTCCGACGATTTCTGTTTCAGGCTTCCTGCGAAGGATTCGACCACGTCGGAGGCCGTCCGCGAAATGCCCGTGAAGACCAGCAGCAGATGATCCTGCAGCGCCTCCAGCCGAGCTTTCGGAAGAATGATCGGCCTCACGGTGTAGGTGCCGTTCTCGGCGATGGTGATGTGGTTGAAGCCGCCAAACGCCGCCGACACCTGGTCCTGCACACCCACGCGCTCACGCAATACGCATTGTTCGATGTGAATCGCTTCGTTGGCGACCGTATCTTTCGAGACGTGGCGGCCGTGCAGGGCGTGAATCGAATTGATCAGACCGACGGTGAAAGCCGAGCTCGACCCGAGGCCGGACCGGGCCGGCAAGTCGCCGTCGTGATGAATCTCGAGCCCGGTCGAGACGTGCATCGAATCGAGCACGCCGCGCACCGCCGGATGCTGAATCTCGCGAATCTCACGAACGTTTTCGACAAGCGAATACACGACGCGGAATTTGTGATCGAAAAAGGGCGGCAGCTCGCGCACGCTGATGTAGCAGTACTTGTCGATGGTCGTCGCCAACACCGCGCCGCCATGCTCGGAGTACCATTCGGGATAATCGGTGCCGCCGCCGAAGAACGAGATGCGGAACGGAGTGCGCGAAATGATCATCCTGGTGGCGAAAAGAATATCAGGTGTTTGACGACTCCGTACGTTATTGATATGTTCCAGCGCGGTGTTCCCATTCGAGCGCGAGTGAAATATCGGGCGTTCTGGGTCCTCGCCGTCAGCGGCCTGCTGGGATTCCGTGTCGGGATCGTCGGTTATCCCACTTGGCAGATCGCGGTGGAGACGGCGCAGGTCGTCGCCGGTCTCGTGCCATACCCCCCGGACAATCCGTTTTACATCTATCACACGAAACTGTGGAGCCTGGCGATTCAGCTTTGCGCGGTGGCGCTGCGGGCCGGCGTGTCCGAGATCACGCTGTCGCTGGTGTTGAGCGGACTGCTCGGCATGATCAGCTTTCAAGCGTTGGCCATGATCGTCTATGCGATCGGTGGCAGCGCCTTTCTCGCGATCGGCGGGGCCTTCGTCGTCTTTGCGAGCCGCGTCACCGATCACGGCGTCGTGTATCCGATCTTCCTGCTCGGCACACATCACACGTACGGAGCGCTCGGGCTCTCGCTGTTCGTGCTGGTCGTCGCGCTCATCGGCGCCGGGTTCTACCGCACGGGTGTATTTCTCCTCGGGATGGCGCCGGCAGTCCACCCGTCGGTCGGTGTGTGGGTGGGGGCTGTCGTCGCGATCGCGTTTATGTGGGACTTCCGCAGGCTACGTGAAGAATTTCGGCCCGCCCTGAAGTACTTCGTGGCGGGCTGCGCGGTGACGCTGCTGAGCCTGCTCGTGCAGTACACCTTCATCTATCATCGAACCCACGCCGATCCAGCGGCTGTCGCGAGAACGTTCTCGACGTTCGTGAACGTGTGGGACTACCACCGTCGTGCGGCCGCAGGCACCGCGAGCGTAGGCGTGATCTTCAATCGCCTCGTACTGGCACTGGGTCTGATTTGGCTGATCGGCTTCGCCCGCGATCTCCCTCTCCGGACCGTGTTCGTCCTGAGAGTGGCTGTCGTGGCCGCGGCGATCAGCCTCGCGTTCGTCTTTGTTTCCTGGCTGCCGCCAGGTTCGCTGCCGATGACGCTGTCGATTCTGATGCCGGCACGCCTCCTGAACTTCGATGTGATGATTGTGGTGCCTCTGTTGCTGGGCTTGATGGCCCTGCACCGACAGAAACTGTCAGTCCAATTATTTACGCTCATTCTACTGACCGGGCTGATGTTGGCCAGGGGCAGCATGCTCTGGGCATGGGCCGCCGAGCATCAGTGGAGCGTGTGGAGCGCGGCCGTCGAACCGACGCTTGTACTGGAGATGACCGCCCTTGGCCTGGTGTGTGTCGCCCTCTCGAACGCGAACCGCAGCAACAGTGGCGGTCAGAATTCGACCGCACGCCGCATCGCAAGCATTGCCCTTCGCGCGTCGACGGCGTGCGTGGTGCTCGTCGCCTTCGGGCTGACGTGGCGTGTCGCGCAGCCCCCGAGTTTGCGGGATCGGACGAACGACCCGTTCTTCAGAGAGGTCGCGGGGGATCATCGCGGGCTGATCGTGACGGCAGGCACGTTCCAACTTGTGCAGCTCTATACCAGAAGACCGGTGCTCATCGACAGCGGAGCGCTCGACACGATGGTCTACGCACCGGAAAGCGGTCCTGCGCTGGCGAAGATTCTTGGCGATGTGTACGGCATCGATTTTTTCAACCCGCCGCCGGAGGTGAGAAGTGCGTCGGCCGTGCCCCACGCGATTTCCAGAGCGAACTGGGCACGCATGTCGCGAGAGCAGTGGCAGCAGATTAGAAAAACGTACAACGTCACGCAGATCGTTGCGCCTCACGACTACGTCCTCGATCTCCCAATAGCCGCCGAGAACGAGCAACTGCGGCTTTATCGCATCCCCTGACCATCAGGGAATCTGATACAGCACAAAGCGGCGGCTGTGAGCCGCAACCGGTAAGTTCAGCGACCAGTCGGGATACGTCAGGACTTGCGTCACGCCGAAGGCGCGTTTGATGTCCTGCCATTTGTCGGGCGAAAAGCGCTCCCACGCGTGTCGATTGGCGATCGGAGGAATTCGTCCGGCGCCTCTGGCTTCCTCCGGCGGGTTCAGGAGATCCACGCCGTACACCTCTCGGAGAATGCGTTCCATTTCCGGCCCGGCTTCGAGCGAGTAGAGCAGGCCGTCGAGGCCGCCTCCATCAAGGAGTACCGGCCGACGCGTGCGCAGCTGAATCAGGTGGAGATCGCCCGCCGTCAGCAGCAGACCGCGTCCAGCCGCCACTTGCGAGAAAAACACGTCGTTCGTGCGGTCGTGAAAAATCAAAGACCTCGGGCGCGAGAACGCCAGCGTCAGCAGAACCGCAGTGGCAAGTAAGGCAAGCGATAGCGACCGGGCCGCACGCGTCAGCATGTGCTCCCGTCGATCGACCTTCCGCCATCTGGTCCAGCTGGCGCCTGCGACCAAGCCGACGGTAACCGCGGCAACCACCCATAACGGCCGCACGCGGCTTTCGTACAACACGCCGCGTTGTTGCAGCCATTCCCAGACCATGCTGTGATCGCCCAGCGCCAGGCCAACCACCAGCACCAGCAGCAGCACCTGGCTCCAAGGCTGCCGCCGATGGTGGCCAAGTAGTCCAATGATCAGCGCGACGAAGGTGAGGGCGTTGTAGTTCAACACGCGCCCGGGCATCAGCACGAGCAGCGGCAGCGGCAACTTGTCCGGAGGTATCCACGACACGAAGATGAGGGCGATGCTCGTGAGGGCGGCGAACAGCGTGACGCGCAGCAAGAAGACCGATGCGCGCTCCAGATCCGACGCGAACGCCGTCAACCAGAGCGACGCGAGCGCGAGCGCGGCAAAATTCAACCAGACGCCGGTGTTCGTGATGTCAACGGGCTGGCGATGCCCATCCCAATAGGTGATGAACGCGGCGATCTCACGGGTCGAAAACATTCCCGTCACATGCGGCGCGTGATAGATGACGGTGAGCTGCAGGATCAGACTCGCGGCCGTGACGGCGCCGCCGATCAGGAACCATCGGATTGCGGGCCGACGTAGGTCGCGCGATCGTGACCAATCCCACGCAAATGCGCACCCCGCGACCACGCACATCCACGCGCCAAGCGACGGATGCACGGCGGGCGCCATTCCCAGCAGGAATCCGCCCGAGCGATACCTGCCGGTACCAATCAGCGCGACGGCGAGCACGCAGAACGACAGGCCGAGAATGCCGTAGGTGTTCTCGTTGCCGAGCAGGAACACCGCGTACACCGCACCGTATTCTGCCGCGCGCGTCACGAATATCAGCACGGGGGCACCGATGGCGACCCACGCGTCACGACTCAAGGCGTAGACGAACATGGACAGCGCCTGGAACGTGACCATCCCCAGAATTCCGCTGATGACGAGCGACAGGCGGATCTCCGACACGCCGGCCCACAGCAACGGCGCGAGGATCTGGTGAACGATCGTCCAGAGTTTGGTGTGATAGATAAAGAACGGGTTGCCGTCCGGGTACTGCACCAACCCGCCCACGACTTGCGCCGTCTCGACGGCGACCTGCCAATCCGGAAAACCCGTCATGCCGATACGGAACCCGAGAAGGCCGCCGATGAGCAGCACCCAGCGCGAGCGATTCACGCCGAGATTATGAATCGGTTCGTCATCCTGATGCGCATACGAGGTTGTCAGCGAACGCCATCACCACCCGGCCAGAACCATTTACTTTTGTCGTCCCTCTTTCTATCTGCTTTTCCGTCCGGTTTTCCATCAGCGCGAATGTCGGAGTGGCCATCGTGTTTGGCGTTCGATGTCTTGCGGCGTCCCTCGGCCATCGGACTATCGAGCGCCGCTTGGAGATCGGCAATGCGACGGAACTGAATGTCGAGCTCGCGCCGGTTCGAGCTGGCGAGCTCTTCGACGCGTTGGAGGCGCGCCTCGAGGTCGTTGCAGCGGCACGGGCGCGGTGCATGTTTTCTAGGCACTTCGCATCTCCATTCGGAGAATTAGCAAAGCGCATACCTGTTTTTGGCGGGTTTGGCGATGAAATTTGGTCAGGCGAGGGTTAGCGCGAGGGTTGCGAGCGTTTGACAGAACGCGGTTCTACCGATCGGGCAGGCTCGACAGACGGTCGGACCCAGGCTTGCCGCTCGGGCCGCTGCTCGAGCTCGGCCCCCGAGGTTTTCCACAGCGTGACGGAACATCGTGGGCAGGGAGCACCGCCTCGGAGCGTGCCGGCGTCGCTACACAGATCACACATGATTTCTCATCGTAAAACGCAGGCGCGCTGATGTCTGTACGATGGCGAGCTTTATTCAGATTTCCAACCGTGACCGATCATTTCCTTTCGCCACTGTTCGGCCAACGAGATCCCTTCGGCGGCGTCGCGGCATTGCTGCGTTCGCTGCACGCTGTCGCCTTCGAACAGCCAGACGTCGGTGCCGGTGAGAAGAAACTGAAGGACACAATGCATCTCGAGCTGATCTTTCGTGGCGCGCCACACGTGAGACAGCTCCTGCGCCGCCCTGTCCTGGATCGGAAGTGGGTCCTCAGCGAGAGGTGATGGCTGAACCTGAATGGGAGGCAGTGGCTGAATGGAAGGTCGTTCCTCGACGGGAGAGGCAAGATCCGCCAACAGCGCGTTCTGCGTGGCGTTCGACCAATGACGCATCTCTTCGGCTTCGCCTGGATGACCGACCGCCAAGGCGTCGCAAAGCTGCGCGAACTGATGCGCGCGCGCGGATTCACGGAAGGCCTTATTTGCTTGCAAACGAGCAAAGAACGGCCGTAGCCACGCGTGTGGGTCTGAGGAATGTACGACAGCCACAGGTCTGTATGGTGATATCGACGCCCCGTCCGCGTGGCGCTAGATGCCGACGGCAGAAGCATGCAGGCGTGGGCACCGACCAGCAAACGGCGGTAGAATTTTCCTCAACGGAGAGATGGCCGAGTGGTCGATGGCGGTGGTCTTGAAAACCACTGAACCGGAAACGGTTCCGGGGGTTCGAATCCCTCTCTCTCCGCCACTTGCACGCTAAATCGGCCGTATCGGGCGTCTCTGTGCTTTAGGGCTGTAACATGCCCCGCAAATGATGACCCGCCCCACGCCTGCACTGCGTCTCGCGGTCACGTCGGTGGCCGCGGCTGTTGTCCTGATTCTCCTGAACGAGCCGCTCCTCACACAGGCGCCACCCGCCACGCAGGGAGCGGCGGCGGTGGTTCGGGTTCCGAGTGAGTTGCGCGAACGCGTTGGTCCCGCTGGACGGATTCGCGTCATCGTTGAGCTGAATATTGCGGGCGGGCACGTGCCAGAAGGGCGATTGCCGAATGCGGCCAGCCGCTTCGCCCAACGCCAGCGGCTGAACGGGCAACAGACGCGAGTGCTTGCGGGGCTGTCTGCGGCTGCTCACCGTGTGGTTCACCGCTTCGAAACTGTTCCATACATCGCGTTGGAAGTGGATGGCCGCGCGCTGGCGGCACTCGACTCTCAACCCGACGTCCTCCGCGTCATGGACGATTCCCTTGTCAGGCCGTTTCTCTCCGAGAGCGCGCCGATCGTGCAGAGCGATCAGGCATGGGAAGCCGGCTATGACGGAACCGGAACCACTGTGGCGATCCTCGACACGGGTGTCGAGTCGACCCATCCATTTTTCGGCGGCAGAGTCCTGTCCGAAGCCTGTTATTCAGGTGACGATCCCGCAATCAGCTCGTCGTTTTGTCCCAACGGAAGGACCGAGCAGATTGGTCCCGGAGCTGCGGCGCCGTGTTGGATGGATGGCTGCTATCACGGTACCCACGTCGCGGGCATCGCGGCAGGTAATGGTGATTTCGCGGGCCAGCCTTTTTCGGGCGTCGCCAAGGGCGCCAGCATCATGGCCGTCCAGGTGTTCTCGCAAATCACCGACGCCGCCAGTTGCGGCGGATTCGCGCCGTGCGTCGCCGCCTTCACGTCGGACGTCATCGCAGGGTTGGAGCGCGTCTACACCGTGGCGCCGGCGTTGAAAGTGGCATCGGTGAACTTGAGTCTCGGCGGCGGGCAGTTCACAACCTATTGCGACTCTCAGCCTTACAAACCCGCAATCGACAATCTGCGATCGATCGGCGTGGCAACGGTTATCGCGTCCGGCAACAGCGCGTTGCCCTCCGCGATGACGGCGCCCGCCTGCATCTCTTCTGCGGTGAGCGTGAGCGCGACCGACAAAGCCGATCGTGTCGCGTGGTTCTCGAACGTCGCCCCGTTTCTTTCGCTGTTCGCTCCAGGCGACTCGATCACATCTTCGTTGACCGGCGGGACCTATGGGCCGTTGAGCGGCACCTCGATGGCGACGCCGCACGTTGCAGGCGCCTGGGCGATCATGAAGCAGGCGGTTCCTGGCGCGGCCGTGACCACAATTCTTGCGGCGTTGCGACAGACTGGCCTGCCCATCACCGACAACAGAAGCGGCGCTCCGGTCACGGTCCCGCGCATAAGAGTGTTTCAAGCGCTTGCAAGCGTGACGCCTATTCCGAATCCATCGCCGGTCATGACGGCCTTGACGCCGCCATCGGGGCGCATCCTCCCCACGTCGCCATCGCTGACGCTGACGATCATTGGAAGCGGGTTCAATGCATTCTCGGTCGTGCGATGGAACGGCAGCGACAGACCAACCACTCTGATCAACACGAAAAAAATTCAAGCATTGATTCCGTCGACCGATCTGGCGGCGGCGGGAACGGCGGACGTGACGGTGTTCAATCCATCGCCCGCGGGCGGCACCTCGGTGGCGATGACGTTCACGATTGAGCCACCGCCAAGCCTCACGCTCAGCGCGCCTGTTGTTGCAACCGGCGGTTCCGAAACTGTGACGTTGCGCGACGGCTTCGGTGGAACGTACGACTGGCTCACCCTTTCTGCGAAGGGATCGCCCTCCACGTCTTACGTCCGCTACACATACGTCGGAGCTGGCCTCACGACGCGCACGTGGACCGTGACCATGCCGGCGACGGCCGGCACTTATGAGTTCCGACTCCTCCCGAACAACGGCTACACGGTTGCGGTCACGAGCCTTCCGATCGCCGTCGAGGCACCTCCGAGCCCAGCACCCGTGATTGCCTCGCTTTTGCCAGCCAGCAGGATGATGGGCGGAGCGGCCTTCACGTTGACAGTGAACGGTAGCGATTTCGCGACTGGCTCAGTCGTGCGATGGAATGGTGCCGATCGATCGACGACGTTTGTCAGCGCCACACAACTCCGAGCGACGAT
Organism: Vicinamibacteria bacterium; assembly: GCA_031371345.1. Lineage (GTDB taxonomy): Bacteria > Acidobacteriota > Vicinamibacteria > Vicinamibacterales > JAMQPK01 > JAMQPK01. Next base: position 26,020 of record JANMJM010000326.1, on the reverse strand, counting down.
TAATGCTGCCGATACAGCGGCGATAGGAACGGCGCAGGTCACCGTCTTCACGCCTCCAGCCGGCGGTGGTACGTCGGCCCCGCTTACCTTCACAATCACTCGCGCACCGACGCTCACGGTGAGTACTCAGAATGCGACTGGTGGCAGCCCGGTCACCGTCACATTGACCGATGGTACCGGCGGAGCGCAGGACTGGCTGGCGCTTGCCTCGACCAGCGCGGGGGACGCCGGCTATTTGCAGTACACATATGTTGGCGCGGGTGTGACGACCCGCACGTGGACCGTCAACGTGCCGGCCGCTGCGGGAACATACGAGTTCCGTTTTTACCCAGCCGGCGGCTACGCGCGGACGGCGACTAGTCCGCCAGTCACCGTGACTGCTGCAGGTCCTCCGCAACCGGCCTCGCTTACCGTGAGCGCAGCCAGTACGACCGGCGGCGGTTCCATCACGGTGACGTTGACGAATGGATCAGGCGGAAGCGGCGACTGGTTGGCGCTCGCGGCGACCGACGCGAGCAACACGAGCTACGTTCAATACACCTACGTTGGCGCAGGCGTCACGACTCGGACGTGGACCGTCAACATGCCAACGACCGCCGGAACGTATGAGTTCCGATATTTCCCTGGCGGCTACACACGCGGAGCAACCAGTCCACCAGTCACCGTCGCCGCGAGTCCTCCTCCCTCGCTCGCTCTCAGCGCTCAAAGCGTGAGCGGCGGCGCTGCCGTCACCGTAACTTTGACGAATGGCGGCGCTGGTGCCTATGACTGGCTGGCGCTCGCGGCCGTAGGGTCGAGCAATTACAGCTACCTTCAATGGGCTTACGTAGGGGGCACTTCTACGCGCGCATGGACGGTGACGATGCCGGCAACGGCTGGAAGCTATGAGTTCCGTTACTTCCCGAACGGAGGTTATACGCGAGCCGCCACGAGCGCGGCCGTCACGGTGAAATAATGGAGTCTGACCCCATTTCAGCGTGGCCTCGAGATTTGAACCCGGCGATATGGTGCAGACGCCCTTCGGCAAGGGCGTGGTACGCGAGGTCCGGAATAGCGGTCGGCTGATGGTTGACGTAAAGGGTCGGGCCATGGTCGTCACCGAGAGCGAGGTCTCGGTCGTCGCTCACGCCGGCAAACGGCCGCGTGGTCCGCAGTCTTCCGAGCGCATTGCCGAAGGCACTCGGGCATCGGTTGAGATCGATCTGCACGGTCTCACGGTCGAAGAGGCCATCGATCGTGTTGAGCAAGCACTCAACGACGCGCTCCTCGCGGATCTCTGCGAGGTGAGGTTCATTCACGGACGCAGCGGCGGACGCATCCGCGCTGCCCTACACCGTCGCCTCGGCGAAACGCCCAGCGTGCGCGGGTTCCGGCTGGATCCTCGCAATGAAGGTGTGACGCTGGTTAGCCTGTAACACCCTCCGACGAAACGGAACTCCGCGCGAAGTCGACAGCGTACGTTAGTAGCGAGAGCTCCTATTGTTGTCGCTGAGCTGCACTGACCGCACCACGCGATTGAAGATCTGCTGGTAGCTTCCGAACTCGTTCGACGGCGCGACGCCGATCGCATAAAACAAGCCGCCGTTACTCAATAAGGTTGTGTACAGCACGATCTGCTCGGGTTGGCCGGTCGCGTCCGACACGTTGCTCAGCGCCGTTGCCATCGCGCGATGGCCGTCGATTGTCGTAGAACTGGAGTTGCCGCCGCGTCGCATCCGCGGATTGCTCTGCGACAGCCCCTTGAGAAGTTCGTCGGTGGCCGTGCGCAGGTCGTGATTTTCGGTGCGATCGATGCCGAACTCCATGCCGTGCGTGAATACGCTCTGGCCTTGATAGTCGCCGTACCCGCCATCGGGTGCAAATGTCACCGTGCTATTCCCAGGCAGTTCGCGCCAGTTCGAGGGGACGCTGACGCGGAACATGCCGGCCTCGTCGTACGACTGGACCTGCGATGACGGCGGTTCCACGCGACCCATCTGCGGTTGCTGGCCATCGGGGTAGCGGCCTTGACTGGTGCGGCGGCCACCCTGCTGATTGCGCATCACGTCTTCGGTCGTTGGCGCCTGCGGCATCTGCCGCAGTCTCGACTTCACTTGATCAAAGGCGCGCGAGTCGCGAACCGAGTTCGTGACTCGAAGGCTCTGCGCTTCCTGTTCGATGTATTTGTAACGATTAGCCGGGTTCGGATGATCGCTCAGGAACTCGGGCCCCCCATTACCAGAGGTCTTCTCAATCGTCTTGAACATGTTCGCCATCTCACGAGGATCGTATCCGGCACGAGCCATCGTTTGCGCGCCGAGGATGTCGGCCTGTTTCTCGTACTCGCGTGGGAATTTCAAATAGAGCGCGCCAGGAATAATCTGGCTGCCCGCCGAGACGACCTGTCCCAGACCTCCGCCGATGATGGCGCCGAGAATTTGCCCCGCAACCGATCCGATGGCATACGGCGTCTGCTTGCCCGCGCCGGCCGTGCCGTGCCGCAGCGCCACGTGGCTGATCTCGTGAGCGATGACGCCGGCCACTTCGCCTTCGGTCCTGGCGGCTTCGATCATGCCGCGATTCACATACATCGGCCCGCCAGGCAGCGCGAACGCGTTGATGTCGCGAACGTTGACGACCTTGAACGTGTACCGGAATTCGGAATGGCGAAATTCCGGCGGAATGTTCTCGGCGATTCGAGCACCGAGAGTCTGCACGTAATTCTCAATTTGATTGTCTCGCAGGAGCGGCAGTTGCTCCTCAACCTGTTGTGCGGCTTCGCGGCCGAGCTTCACATCGTCCTGCACCGAGTACTTGTTTGCGGGAGCGACGATTTTTGTTTGACCGACCGCTAATGAGGCCGAAGACAACAGCGCGACCAGCACGCCAGCGGCGCGTGTTGACGGGTTCCGATTGATGTGTCGAAGCATAATCTGACCTTTCCGCAAAAAAGGAAGATCTCGTCAGAGCGACTTACAAGCAGAGTACATGCCAACGTGATCACTCGGTTACCGACGGTTTTTGAGACGGCCAGTGGGTTTATCTCACTTTGTCCGTCCTCCCTATACGACTAAAGCCTTGAAAACACAGGGCCGATAAACGGCATGGCTGTTGATAGGGTGTACCCGGTATTTTTGCGATCTTTAGTTATGGAGGCATTCATGAGACATGTAATCGCGTCGGTTATCTTTTTGTTCGCGGTGAGCTCGAGCGCCCCGGTGCTCGCACAGGGGCACGGGAATGGGCACGCGCCGAAGGAACAGGCTCAGCCCAAAGCCCCGGAGGCGCCGAAAGCTCCGAAGATGCCGAAAGTTCACACCGAGGCCTCAATGCCGAAGGAGCATGGCAAGAAAACTCCTACGGCCACGACGACGACCACCACGACCGCGACCACGGTGCCGACGACAACTGTGACGACGACGACACCGACGACACAACCCGTAAAAAATGCCAAGCTCGAGGCAAGGCTGGCGAATCTCCTGCCTGCCGGTACGAACATGACCGACGCCGCGAAGGGCTTCAAGAACTACGGACAATTCGTTGCGGCGGTGCACGTCTCGAATAATCAAAATATCCCGTTCAGCACGTTGAAGACGAAGATGACGGGAACCAATCCGATGTCGCTCGGCCAGGCGATTCAGGCCACGCGCGGGACGCCGACGACAACGCCAGCGCCGACGACAACGACAACGACGACGACGACGACAATCACGACGACGACGCAAACCGCGGTGCAGACCGCGGAACGTCAGGCGAACGACGATTTTCGGCGCGCACGATAATGTCAGCCGCGAAACGCCTCGGCGAGTTTTCTTTCTGCATGCTGATCGCTACGACCACTGCCATGGCACAGGGTCGTAGCGCATCGGCGCCCGGAAAGACCAAGGCGAAAGACTCTCCGGCCGCACAGAGCGGAATTGCGGCTCCGTCGACGACGTCGGCGGCGACCAGTACGCCAACGAGTTCGGCGAGTTCCGCAATCTATTACGGCTCGTGGCTCGACGATGCCTCGATCGTTCCCTCAGGCGGTGCGTGGGTGGGGCTGTCGACGGGATATTGGAAGGCTGATGCGCTGAGTCAGATCGATGCGCCGGTCATGAGCGCCGTGGTCGGTCTGAATCGGCGAATGCAGATTGGCGGCAGCGTGCCGATTTACCACTTCCGCGACGGCTCGGGAGTTTCGGAAAGTGGCATTGGCAACATGGCCATTTACGGCAAGGCGATGATTGTCGACGCTGCCAAAAATTCGCATGGTGTGGGGTTGGCCGTTGCACCCCTGCTGGAAATTTCCACGAGCGCAACCGACCGGTTTGGATGGGCGCTGCCCCTGAACATCGAAGTGCGGCGCGACCGCGTTCGTCTTTACGGATCGGGCGGATACTTTTCGCGCGGTGCTGTCTTCGCATCCTTCGCAGCGGAAGTGCCCATCGGCACCCGCACAAGCGTCACAGGCAACTTCGGCCAGTCCTACGCCAACGCGGGGTCGCACCAGACGTCGGTTGGTGCCAGCGGCTCGCTTACAGTGACCCCGACCACCAGCCTCTACGTTGGCCTCGGGCGCACATACCAGCCCGTGTCGGTCGGTGTTGGCGGCACATCTTTGGCCGGGGGCGTCTCCTTCCTCCTCTCTCCGTCCAGTCCCGTCCGTAAGCCGTAACTCCGGTCCAATCTGCGACCGCGCGTCGCCCCCTTGACACTAAACCTACCGGTCGGTATACTCACAACTGATGGACACGATTGGGAACTTAGCCAGGCGCACGGACGTCACACAGCCGACGTCGAGCGAGCGCATTCTGAGCACCGCGCTCGACCTTTTCGCTGTCAAAGGTTACGACGCGACCTCGGTGCGCGAAATCTGCGAGGCCGCCGGCATCACCAAGCCCACGCTGTACCACTTCTACGGAAGTAAAGACGGTGTGCTCCTGGCCCTGCTCACCAGCGGGTTCCAGCGCTTTCGGCGCCTGGTGGATTCGGCGCTCGCCACACCGGGCTCGTTCAGGGACAAGGTGAAGGTGGTGGCGCGCGCGTTGTTCAAGAGCGCGATCGACCAGCCTCGCTACTGGCGCTTCATGCACAGCATCGTCTGGGCGCCTTCAGGCACGTCGCCGAAGACGGACGACTGTCAGGAGTTTTACGAGGGCGTCGTTGGCGCACTCGCCGCCGCGGCAGCCGACGCCGTGAAGCGCGGCGAAATTTCACCGGGGCCACTGGACATCCGGATGTTGATTTTGATGGGGGCCATCGGGGAGGCCGCGACCGGTTACGTGATTTCTGGACAACCGAAGTTGACGCCAGAGCTGGCCGACCGATTAATCGACGAAATTTTTGACGGGTGGGTATGAAAATTTACGCGTGGCTTGCCGCCATCCTCCTTTTTGTTCTTGCGAGCGTGCCGGCAGCGGCTCAGCAGCTCTCGCGCGCCGAAGCGGTGTCCCAGGCGCTTTCGGCAAATCCGCAAGTGATGCTGAGTCTCGAACAGGTGGCATATCTTGAAGGCCGCATCACCGAAGCGAAAGCCGATGCGTTGCCCGAACTCGCGTGGAACACGATCGCGATGCGATCGCGCGATCCGGGCTTGTTGAACAGTCCCAACTTTGACGCGTTTCCGCCGGAGTTCCGCAGCGCACTCAGTCCGCTTCCCGCGAACGCCTTTTCGACGTCGGCCGATCTGCGGCAGACGCTGTTCAGCTTCAAGCTCGGTAAAGCGCTTCAGGCGGCTCGCCTTGCACGAACCGCAGGACAGCAGGACGTGCGCCGCGCTTTACAGATGACTGCGCTCGACGCCGTGCGGTCGTACAACCAGCTGTTGTTTGCCATTGAGCAATTACGAGTGATTCGGACGAACGTGGAATCGAAACAGAGCCATCTCGAGTACGCGCGCAATCGTCGCGCGGCTGGCGCGGCGACCGAACTCGAAGTGCTTCGCGCGGAAGTGGACCTCGAAAATCAGCGCGCCGAACAACTCCGTGCCGAGAATGAAGTGGCGTCTGCACGGGCCACATTGAACACGGTCATGTTGCGTCCGACGAACACGCCGATTCAGCCGACCGACTCGCTCGTCGTCGTGCCGCTTGCGGTGCGTTTCGACGACGCGATCGAAGAGGCGCTGACCGCGCGGCCTGAGATCCAGACGTTGCGGCTCAAAGAGCAGATCCAGGACAAGCTCATCGGCGTTGCGGCGGCGGACATGAAGCCGCGAGCCGATTTCGACGGGTCGTTCGGATATGCGGTGCGACGCCCGAAGAATCTGTTCGACCGTGATTTCTCCCGTTGGTCGGGAGCGCTGACCATCAAGGTGCCGCTGTTTGACGGCCGGCGCACCGCGGGCAGAGTGGCACAGGAACGCGCGCAGCGGAACAGCGTCACTCAGCAGATCGCGGCGCTCGAGAATCAGGTGCGGCTGGAAGTGCAGTCGGCATGGGACGGGCTGGCGCTGGCCGAGCGGATGATTCAGGCGGCGGATTTAAACGTCACGCAGGCACGCCGCGCGGCTGACATGACGGAAGCGAATTATCGCCTTGGCGCCGCCACGCAGCTCGACGTGGTCGATGCACAGCAGGCGCTCCGGCAGGCGGAAAATATTCGGAATCAGGCGTTGCAGTCCCATGCCAATGGCCGGGCGACGCTGCGGTATGTGATGGGGCAGGATCCGCTCCAGTAAAAGAGGATGAAATGAAATCTCGCACCTACGTATTGATGCTTGGGTTGGCTGTTGGCGTCACAGCAGCGGCTTGCGGCGGGACCGGCGCAGAGGCCGAATCGGCCGCCGCACACGCCGTTCGCACGGTTCCCGTACGGACCGCGACCGTGCAGACGCGCAACCTGACCGAAATGCTGACGCTCACGGGCACGCTCGACCCGCGTTCGGAAGTGACGGTCGTGCCGGAAATCTCGGCGCGCCTCGAGCGCACATTGAAGAACGAAGGCGATCGCGTCGCGAAGGGCCAGTTGCTGGCGGTGCTCGACGCGGGCGACTTCAGGCTGGCCCGCGATCGCGCGAAAGCATCGCTCGACGTCGCCGAGGCCAATCGCGCGCACGCGCGGGCCGAGAAGGAGCGCGCCGACAGCTTGCTGAAAACCGGCGGCATTACGGACAAAGATCACCTCTCCGCCCAAGTCGCCGTTCAGATCGCCGAAGCATCGGCGTCGCAGTCACGCACGGAGCTCGCGATCGCAGAACGGCAGCTCGGCCGATCGCAGATTACGGCGCCGCTCAGCGGCCGCATTTCGAAGCGGATGGCCGACGCGGGCACCATGGTCGCGGCCGGGACACCGATCTATCAGATTGTCGACGACTCGGTCTTCGATCTCCGCTCGTCTGTTGCGTCGGGCGACTTCGCCAAGTTACGGGTGGGCGAAAAAGTCACGGTGACGGTTGATGCGCTGCCCGGATTTACAACCGAAGGGGAAGTGGACCGTATCGCGCCGCAGGTGGATGCGCGCAGCCGTTCGTTTGAAATCGTCATCCGAGTGCCTGGCCGGCCGCAGCTGGTCTCGGGGCTGTTTGCGCGCGCCGAAGTGAAAGTGCGGGAGGTGCCGAACACGATGGTTGTGCCGCCAGCCGCGCTCGCGCGCGACGGCGCCGACCCGGCACACGCACAGACGTTCGTGATCATCGGTGGCAAGGCAGAGCGCCGCGAAGTGACGGTGGGATTTGAAGTGCCGGACGCGGTTCAGGTCACGGCGGGGCTGAAGGTCGGAGAGGTCGTTGTCGTCGATCCGCCGAGCGCGCTCGGTCCGGGAACGCAGGTTCAAGTGGATAAGAAGCCGGGATCATAAGCCATGTTTTTAAGCGATCTTTCAATCAAGCAGCCGGTCCTCGCCACGATGATGATGGCGGCGCTGGCCGTGCTCGGCCTTACGTCGTATCAGGCGTTGAAGGTCGATCTGTTTCCCGACGTCGAGTTTCCGGTCGTCACGGTGACGACGCGCTATCCGGGCGCGTCGCCCGAAACGGTCGAGCGCGACGTGACGAAGAAAATGGAAGAGGCGGTGAACACCGTCGAAGGCGTTCGCCACATCGAGTCGAGCTCGCAGGAAGGGCTGTCGAGCATCGTCGTGAACTTCAACATCGGCGTACCGACGCTGAACGCGTCGCAGGATATCCGGGGAAAGGTCGCCGCCATTCGCGGCGAGCTGCCGCGCGAAATTGAGGAGCCGATCATCCTGCGCATCGATCCGGCGGCGATGCCGATCGTGTCGGTGGCGATCGACGCGCCGACGCTGACGCCGCGTGCCGTGTCCGACATCGCCGACAAAATCGTCAAGCGGCGCCTCGAAAACGTGGAAGGCGTTGGCGCCGTGAACCTCGTGGGCGAGGCCAAGCGTGAAATTCAGGTGGTCGTCGACCGCACGCGCCTCGAGGCCTACGGGCTGTCGCTCGCTCAAGTCGTCGAGGCACTTCGCACGCAAAACGTCGATGCGCCTGTCGGCACGGCCGATCGCGGCGCCACCGAAGCAATGGTGCGGGTCGCCGCTCGAGGGACGACGGCCGCGCAGATCGCCGACATTCCGGTGAAGCGGGTGGGCGAGCGCACGCTGCTCGTCCGGGACGTGGCACAAGTGATCGACGGCGTCGAGGAGCCGCGCAGCCTCGCGTATGTCGACACGCAGCCGGCCATCGCACTCGACGTGCAGAAACAGGCTGGCGCCAACACCGTCGGCGTGGCCGATGGGATTCGAATCGCCGTCGAGAAGATGGCGCCCGAGCTTCCGCCCGGTGTCACGCTGCGGGTGGTGCGCGACGACTCGACGTTCATCCGCGACTCGATCGACGACGTGCAAGTCACGTTGGTCCTTGGCGGGCTGCTCACGGTCTTCATCGTGTTCCTGTTCCTGAACTCGTGGCGCTCGACGATCATCACCGGCCTGACTCTGCCGATTTCGGTGATCGCGGCGTTCATCGCCATGCGCTTCTTCGGCTTTACCCTGAACGTGCTCACGCTGATGGGTCTGTCGCTGGCGATCGGCATGTTGATAGACGATGCGATCGTGGTACGCGAGAACATCGTCCGGCACATGCAGATGGGGAAGGACCACATGACGGCGGCACGAGAAGGGACCGCGGAAATCGGTCTGGCCGTCATGGCGACAACCTTCACGATTATCGCTGTGTTCATTCCGGTGGCCTTCATGGGCGGCATGGTCGGGCAGTTCTTCTACGCGTTCGGGATCACGGTGGCATCGGCCGTGCTCGTGTCGCTGTTTGTCAGCTTCACGCTGGATCCGATGCTGTCGTCGCGTTGGTACGATCCGGACGTCGAGGAGCATCGTGAGCGCGGTTTCGTCGGACGGACGTTGCAGCGCTTCAACACGCGGTTCGACCGTCTACATGGCTCATACGAGCGGACGCTCGGCTGGTCGCTACGTCATCGGTGGGTTGTCGTCGTGGTCGCCATCGTCGCGTTCGTGAGCGCGTTTCCCATCCTCGGCATGCTCGGCGGCGACTTCATGCCCGACTTCAACCGCGGCGAGTATCAAGTGTCGTTCAAGGCGACGCCCGGTGCGACGCTGCGCGAAACGGGCGAGCGCGCGCAGGAGATGGTTGAGAAGCTGCGTGAGATCCCGGACGTGGAGTACACCTATACGACCATCGGCGAGGCGGGTTCTCAGTACCGGCCTGTCACCGAAGGGACGACCTACGTGAAGCTGAAGCCGCACGGCGGTGGAACGTTCAGCGCTGTCCTGCGTCAAGCGCGCAATAAGGTCGAGCAGGTTCCCGGCCTGACGTTCGGTTTGACGGAGGCGGGCGCGTTCGGTCAGAAGCCCATTCAGATTAGCGTGCGAGGACCGGAAATCGACGAACTCGACAAGGTCTCGCAGCGGCTGGTCGCCGACATGCGGCGCATTCCCGGCATTGCCGACATCGAGAACAGCCTCGAGAAATCGAAGCCGGAGCTGCGTGTCGAAGTCGATCGGCAGCGCGCGAGCGACCTCGGCATTCCCGTGTCGATGATCGCCACGACTATGCAGGCTGGCGTCGTCGGGCAAGTGGCGAGCACCATTCAGGATTCGGCTGGCGACAACCACGACGTGCGCGTTCGGCTGCGGGCCGATCAGCGGCGCTACTCGCAGGATTTATTGAAGCTGTCGGTGCCGACCGACAAAGAAGACGACAACGGCGACAAGCTCCTGAAGCCGCTCAGCGAAATCGCGAACGTGCTGCCGGGCACGGGACCGTCATCGATTCGCCGGCGCGACCTGGTGCGAGAGGTCCGCATTTCGGCGAACACCGACGGCCGGCCGCTGCAGGAAGTGTCGAACGACATCGACGCGGCAGGGAAGAAGTACAACTTGCCCGCCGGCTACGACATCGTCGCAGGCGGCGACACCGAAGAGCTCACCAGGATGTTCAGCGATATGTTCAAGGCGCTGTTCCTGGCGGTGGTGTTCATCTATCTGATTCTCGCGTCGCAGTTCGGGTCGTTCACGCATCCGCTGGCGATCATGTTGTCGCTGCCGTTGTCGCTGTTCGGTGTGGCCGTCATGTTGTTCTTCACGCACGACACGCTGAACATCATGAGCATGATCGGTCTGATCATGTTGATGGGTCTCGTCACCAAGAACGCGATCCTGCTGGTGGACTTCACCAATCAGGCCCGTCGAGAGGGAGCGTCGCGGACCAACGCGCTGATTAAGGCGGGCACAACGCGTCTGCGGCCGATCGTCATGACGACGCTCGCGATGATTTTCGGCATGCTGCCGCTCGCCTTCGCGATTGGCGCCGGCGCCGAGATGCGCGCACCGATGGCGCGTGCGGTCATCGGCGGGCTGATCACCTCGACACTGCTCTCGCTGCTGGTTGTCCCTGTGGTCTATACGTTCCTCGACGACTTCCACCCGTCGGCGATTCTCAATTGGGTTCTGCGGCGCAAGCCGGCAAACACACGCGCGCACCGCGCCGTGCCGGCAACATCAGCTGAAAGGGCCTAGGGGCGCTCTCGCCCCTTTCCCCTTACCCCTTCCCCCTTCTTTGTCGTAAGCTACCCGCCTCCCACTTATGGCGTCCGCGCTCATTCTGCGTTTGGAGACATATATGAAAACTCTCAAGACGGTCTCGTTGTGCGTTGTCGTTGCCTGCGCATTTGTCGTCGCCGGAACTCAGGCGCAAGCGCCTAAACCCAAACGGATTAATCGGGCGATCGAGCTGCTCGAATCCGGCCAACCCATCTATTACACAGGCTCGCATTCCGGCACTGCAGGCACGTTCGAGCAGGGGAAGGCCGACGCATCAACGTACGCCGACTACCTCAGTTACGACATGGAGCATGCGCCGTTCGACGTCAGGGGCCTCTCCGAATACATGAAGGGGCTGGCGGCAGCGGGACCCACGAAGAGCGGCCATCGCACGCCGGCGGTCATTGTGAACGTTCCCGTGAACGGCACCGATGAGATGACGGTACGCGCCAACGCATGGATGTTCCAGCAAGTACTGGCGACCGGCGTTCACGGTATTCTGCTGTGCCACGCCGATACGCCCACCGCGGTGAAAGCGTTCATCGAGGCCGTTCGGCTGCCGATTCACAAACAGGGGGTCGACAAGGATCTGCCCGAAGGCCGTCGCGGCGTGCATGGCGCGCCGACGGCCGCCGCGATTTGGGGCATCACGCAGGACGAGTATCTCCAGAAAGCCGATGCATGGCCGTTGAATCCGAACGGCGAGTTGTTGCTCGGATTGAAGATCGAAGACAAGTGGGCGGTTGCCAACGTCGATCAGAGCTTGAAGGTGCCAGGTATCGGGTTTGCCGAATGGGGTCCCGGCGACATGTCGCTCTCGCTTGGCGTGCTGGGTCGCGGCGCGGCGTCCGACCCCCGGATGTTGACGAACCGGAACAAAGTCTTCGCGGCGACCAAGGCCAACAAAATCTTTTTCCTCGAGTCGATGAACGAGCAAAACATCATCGCCGAGATCAAAGAGGGTGTCATGGTCGGCCCAGCCAGCGAGAAGGCGGTCGACATCGGCAGGAAATTCACCAAGCGGCAGATGCCTTACTAAGCACATAGTTGTTTAGTTGTTAGTTGTTGGTTGGGATCACGCGTTCTCAACTAAACAACTAACAACCAACAACCCATCAACTAATCGCGTTGTATCTTAAGAACGGATGAAACGGTTCGTTCTCAGGTCAATCACGGCGCTGGTCCTCTCCTTTATTCCAGGAACGTCGGGGGCCCAGATCCAACAAGGCACGATCGTCGGCAGCGTTGTCGGTCCCGATGGCGCGGCGGTCGGCGCCGGTCTAGTGACGCTGCTCGATCAACTCGGGAATGCGCTCGCCTCGGCACAGGTTTCCAACGGACAGTTCAGAATCACCAATGTGGCCCCGGGAACATATTCCCTGCGAGCAGACGCGCCGCCGCTGCACGCCGTCGTGCACACGTTGAGCGTGGTCGGAGCGCTGCCGATTCAGATCGAGATGCGGCTTGCCGCAACCCGCGACGAGCAAGTGGTCGTCAGCGCCGAGGCCACGCAGCCGGTAACGACCACGACACGCGTGACGCTCGCGGGCGACTCTGTTCGGCGCGGCGCGGTCCGGATCAGCAGCCGAGGGTTGCAGGATGCCGTAGCAACGGTCCCCGGCTGGGCGAAGGAGGATAACGGCCTCCTGCACGCGCGCGGCGTCGACGACGGATTTTTATATGTCATTGATGGCGTGCCGATCTACGAGCGGATGGACAGCTTGTTCGGCGTGGCGCCCGACCTCGAGATGGTCGACTCGGTGAACGTCATGACGGGCTATGTGCCGCCCGAGTTTGGCTTCAAATCGGGCGGCGTGATAGAAGTGCGATCGTCGAGCCGGACCAGCGACACGTGGCTCGGCAATATAACCACCAGCGCGGGCAGCGACGCGACGCGCCAGCTTTCCACAACATTTGGCGGGCCGCTGACACGATCGACGGCGTTGACCTTCGGTATGTCGGGTCAGACGTCCGACCGGTATCTCGACCCGGTGCATCCCGACAATCTGCATAACCACGGCGCAGCGTTGAACGGGAGCGCCGAGTTCGGGTGGAACCTCTCACCCGCCAGCTCGGTCAATGTGGTCAGTGGCTTCGGCAACTCGGATTTCGATGTTCCTAATACAGACGACCAGCAGGCCGCCGCGCAGGACCAGCGCCAACGCAACCGGCAGATGTGGCAGACGGTATCGTCGCAGCGCTCGTTCGGCACGAACACCGTGGCGCAGATCGCCGGTTACCATCGGTTTGGTTCGGCTACGCTGATTGGCAGCGCCCACGACACGCCGCTCTTTGCGCATGCCGATCGAAGTCTTCGCCGCGTCGGGGTGCTCGCGAGCGTGACGCACCATCGCGGCGCGCATGTGCTGAAGGCAGGCACCGAAGCATCGCGGCTGAATCTTCGCGAGGATTTCTCGTTTTACGTTACCAGTCGCCGGAAGGGACTCGATGCCGGCCTCACTGATGCTGCGCTTGCGCACACGTCAACGGCGCCGTTCGTGTTTCAGGACACAGCCGAACCGACCCTGCTCGCGCTTTACGTTCAGGATTCGATTCAAGCCGGGCATGGGCTGACGCTGGATCTCGGCGTCCGCGGCGATCGAAGCCGGATGCTGATTGCCGCTTCGCAATGGAGCCCGCGATTCGGGATGGCGTACCGCATCCCGAACAGCACCACGACACTTCGCGCGTCCTACGATCGTTTCTTCCAGCCGCCGCAAGCCGAGAATCTTCTGTTGGGATCGTCTGAACAAGCGCGCGCTCTCTCCCCGTTCGCCGAAGCCGGGGTGGGAGGCGAGGATCTCCAGCCGGAGCGCCAGACCGCGATCGAGGCGGCGGTCAATCAGACACTGCCGCGTGGCATGCGCGCCGACGTGTCGTATTGGCGCCGGGCCATCGACAATCCTGCCGATCCAAACGTGCTCTTCGGCACCACGCTGATTTTTCCCAACACTGTGGCCCGCGGGCGGGCGGCCGGCGTCGACGTGCGGCTCGAGTTACCGCGCAGCCGCGGCCTGTCGGCATTTCTCAGCTACACGAACTCTCGCGTGGTGCAGTGGGGCCCGGTTACCGGCGGGTTATTTCTGGAAGAGCAGGTTGCGGAAATCGAAGACGGCACGCGCTTCACGCCCGATCACGATCAGCGCAACATTGGGGCATTCGGCGTTACCTACGATCATGCGCCGTCAGGGTTCTGGCTGTCGCTCGACGGCCGGTACGAAAGCGGCACGCCGCTCGAAATCGACGAGCACAACATCGACGAACTGCTGGCGCGTGCCGGAAGCGAGTTGATCGATCTCGAAAGAGGGCGGGTGCGTGCCAGGCAGGTGTACGACGTGGTGTCGGGTGTCCGCCTGCTGCGTCACAAGCGGGGAGAATTCAGTCTGCGTGCAGCGGTGATGAATGTCGCGGGCCAGCGGTTCGCGTATAACTTCGGCAATCCCTTCAGCGGCACACACTTCGGCCCAGGGCGCACGATCCAGGTGGGGCTGACCTTTCGGATCGCCGAGCCCTGAACTATTGAGGCGCGGTCTCCCGGTCGCGCCTCACCTGGACACGCTTCCCTCGCAGCGACGTGTTCCGCATGGCCCGGATCACATCTTCCGCGCGCGCCTCCGGCACTTCGACGACCGAGAAGCGATCGGCAATCTGGACAATTGCCAGATCGCGTGACGCGAGGCCCGCTTCGTTGGTGATGGCGCCCACGAGATCGCCGGGCTTGACGCCTGCCTCGCGGCCAGCGCCGATGAAGATTCTGGTGCCGCCGGGAACGCCCTTCGGGCGGCCCTTGCGATCGCCACCGCCTCGCTCGGGACGCTGCGGCTCGCCACTGTCCCGCGCCACAGTCACCGACGGCACATCTCGTTCTTCGCCTTCACCGCCGCTCAGCTGCGCGTGGACGAGCTTCACCGCTGCCGCCGCGACGTCAACCACATCAAACTCTTCGCCGAGTGTTTGCACGACCACACGCACGTCGTCCAAATCGCCGGCGACGAGCTGCTCGCGAATCGACGCGGCCGTCAGCTCCATCCGTTTTGCCCGCAGATCGGCCACGGTTGGCACGGTCGCGATTTCGATTTTTTGCTTCGTCATCGCCTCGATGCTGCGCAGCAGCCGGTGCTCGCGCGGCTCGGCGAGCGTCACCGCGACGCCTTCGCGTCCGGCTCGCCCGGTCCGACCGATGCGGTGAATGTAGGCCTCTGGTGCCGAGGGCACGTCGTAGTTGAACACGTGCGACAGCTGTTGAATATCGAGCCCTCGCGCCGCAACGTCGGTCGCAATCAGCAAATCAGATTTCGCGCTGCGGAACCGCGCCATCACGCCGACGCGCTGGCGCTGCTGCATGCCGCCGTGGATGGCTTCGGCGCGGTAGCCGTGCGAGTTCAGCGTTTCGACGAGCGTGTCGACCTCGAGCCGCGTGCGGCAGAACACGAGCGCCGACGTCGGACTTTCCATGTCGAGCACGCGCTGCAACGCCGCGGTCTTGTGGGCGCGTGGAACGATAAAGGCCACCTGCCGTACGCGAGGAATTTTACCGGCTGCGGTCTTTTCGCGGGCAATGTTGACGCGCTGAGGATTTTTCAGATGGCGCTCAGCAATGGTGCGCAGGCGCGGCGGCATCGTGGCAGAGAAGAGCGTCGTCTGCCGATCCTTCGGCGTTTTGGCGAGAATCTCGTCGAGCTCGTCGGCAAACCCCATGTCGAGCATTTCGTCCGCTTCGTCGAGCACGAGTATCTGAACGGCCTCGAGCGTCAGCGAACCTCGCCTGAGATGATCGAGGATGCGCCCTGGAGTTCCGACGACGATATCGGCGCCGCGATCGAGCGCGCGAATTTGCTGCATCATCGGCGCGCCGCCGTAGACCGGGACGACGCAGATCCTCGTGCCCCGCGCGTATTTGTGCGTGGCCTCGGCGAGCTGCATCGCGAGCTCGCGTGTGGGGACGAGGACCATGCCGCGCGTACGCGGCTTCGTCCCTTTGCGGGGCGCTTCGTCGGGAGTCTCCATCAGCCGCTGAATCATCGGCAGCGCGAACGCGGCCGTCTTGCCGGTGCCGGTCGCGGCCTGCGCGAGCAGGTCGCCGCCGGCGAGCATCAACGGAATCGTTGCGCTCTGCACTGGCGTGGGCTCTTCGTATCCGAGTTTGGTGACCGCCTGGACGAGCGAGTCGGCGAGGCCGAGCGATGAGAACCCTGACGGTGGTGGATCGGTGGGGGTCGAATGAGTCATCCCCCTCATTCTCCCATGTGTGGCAGGGAGGGCGGGGCATACCCACCCAGAGTTGCCTATTCAAATCTGGGATGAAGGGATTACTTGGACGTGAGGCGTGCGGCGAGCTGGCGCATGCCGCCGAAGACGGATGCCTTCTTGAGGCGGTCTTTCCACAGCAGCACGCCGTTCTGATGGAAGCCGACGCACAGGTACCGCACATTCTTCCGCGGGCCGAGGACTCGCCACTCGAGCCGCTGACCGTTATCGAGAATAGTTGGCCGGTGCGTCGCGGCCTCGAGCTGCTTGATCGCATATTTCACGAGCCGGCGCTCGGTGTTCAGCGGCGTCCAGCGCGGGCGCTCGAAGACGACGGCTTCGGAAAATTCCTGCGGCGTGATCATCTCGAGCAGGAACTTCCCGGTTCGCGGCGCGCATTGAAATTCTGTCCACACGGCGAGCTGGTCAAACAACCCCTGCGGCATCCAACTGTGTTCGTGCTCGTAAATCGCGTAAGGGGTGATGGCCGATCGCGGCTTCCACTCGACAGCAACCGCCTTGCGGCCGAGGCGCCGGCGCCCGATTTCGACGGCGTCCGGCGACTGCATTCTGAAATTTTCGATCGTGACTCCCGGCTCGATGGGGCAGGTATCGCGAAGGTCGCCGTCATCGGGCACGTCGAGAAACACGAGTTTCTGCTGGATCGTGATCCGGGCTTGACCTTTCGGTTCGATACAAACGAGCTTTGCGTACTCGGCGCAAATCACGTTGGAGTACGGCAACGCAATCCCGCAGCGCCGCAACACGCGCCGAAACAATCTTTTCATCGCACGGCCACACGTGGCAAAAGCCGGACCACGTGGGGGCCGCACCGGAGACGGTTTCTATTAGGACTTTATACGACACGTATTTCGTTAGTGCCCGTTCCGTTTCCGATAATCCGCTCGTGTCTCAAAACGCCACAAGGGCCGGAACTCCAGTTTTGAGGGAGACTTACAGGTCTGTCCAAGCTGGTATTTGGCTTGCGCCTACACCGCGAGTCATGCGGCTACGAGTGGGAGCGGCAACCGACACGGGGCTTGTCCGCAACCTCAACGAGGACGTTTATATCGCCCACGTCGATCGGGGTCTGTTCCTCGTGTGCGACGGGATGGGCGGGGCGCCTGCGGGAGAAGTCGCGAGCAAGATTGCGGCGGAGACGATTCTCGAGGAACTGAACCGAGTCTCCGACGAGCACACGACGCCTCGCACCAACGGCGAGCAACAGTATCTTCCGCAAACGAATCGCTTGGCAGAAGCCGTGCGCCGATCGAATTCCGCCGTTTATCACCACGCGCAGGAGGACCCGGCGCGTGCCGGCATGGGCACGACGATGGTTGGTGTCTGGATTCGGCAGCACATCGCCAGCGTGGCGCACGTGGGCGACAGTCGCGCCTACCTCTGGCACAACGGCGAGCTGGTGCCGCTGACACGTGACCATTCGCTCGTCGAGGCGCACATCAGCGCCGGTATCCTGGACCGTCAGCAGAGTCTTCACTCGTCGCAGCAAAATATTTTGCTGCGCGTGCTGGGCCGCGAAGTCGAGGTTGACGTGGAATTGAACGAAGTGCCGACGCAACCGGGAGACTTTCTGCTGTTGTGCAGCGACGGTCTCACCCGCACGGTCGAAGAATCCGCGCTGTCGCGAGCGATTTGCGAATTGCGACATCCGCAACAAATCTGCGATTTCCTCGTCGCTGCTGCCAACGGCAACGGGGGCGCGGACAACATCACGGTCGTGGCGGTCGAGGTGAGGAGCAGTTTGCCGCGGCGCGTGTTTCATCAATTACGACAACTCACCACAGGAGGGCCTCGTGCCTAAGGTGATTCTGCAGTTCGAAGACCAAACGTTGAAGGATTACGCGTTGGGACACCGCGTCACGATTGGACGGCTGCCGGACAATACCGTGGTGATCGACAACCCAGCCGTTTCTGGTCACCACGCCTGTATTGTTCGTGACGCCGATCGTTTCATTCTGGAAGATTTGCGGAGCAGGAACGGCACGTACGTCAACGAGAAGCAGGTCTATCGGCATGCGTTGCAGAATGGCGACGTCGTGCTCGTCGGCAAGCATCAACTTCGGTTCGATGAAATGGCCGGCGGGGAAGCGGCGGCCGAACACGACGAGGCCGCGCTTCCGAACTTAGGCGACACCGTGTATCTGACCACGCAGAAGCACAAAGAAATGCTCACCAAGTTGAGATCCACGGTGACGCCGGGCCGACCAGCTGCGGCGCCGACACGGTTAGGTGTGTTGCGCGTGCTCTCCGGCCGCGCCGATCACGTGGAGTACCGGCTGGAAGCGCGCACGTCGTTCATCGGAAAGTCGGAAGACGCGCTGGTGCGTCTGCAGGGTTGGTTCAAGCCGAGGATCGCCGTCGCGATTGGCCGAAACGGGGACGGCTACGTGGCGACGCCCTCGGGTGGAAAGACGCTGGTCAATAACCAGTT
Source organism: Vicinamibacteria bacterium (assembly GCA_031371345.1). Taxonomy (GTDB): domain Bacteria; phylum Acidobacteriota; class Vicinamibacteria; order Vicinamibacterales; family JAMQPK01; genus JAMQPK01. Next base: position 7,386 of record JANMJM010000326.1, on the reverse strand, counting down.
GCTTGCCGCGCGCCACACCTTGAAGGATGGCGACGTCCTTCGGGTCGGTGGCCTCACATTGGAATTCCGCACGAAATAATTATTCGTCCAGACTGCGCTCGACAACGGTCTGCGCGGTGCGGCCAGTGCGTTCTTCGAGCGCGTCGATGGCGCGCCTGGCCTGCATCTCGTCTGGAAGACGGAGCACGAGGAATGGCGATTTCGGGTTCTTCGTGCGGATCGATACCCAATACCGGTCGCCGCGGAAGAGATCGAACACGGCCGGCCGAAGTGTCAGCACCGGCGTGGGACCCGCCTTCGTATTCCACAGCGGACGTCGTCCACGCGAATAGCTGATCGACACGACAGCGTCGTAGGACAGCTGGCGCAGCAGCGTTTCTGCGTCTTTGGGCTGCACGCGAATCGTTTTGTCGATGAGCACGACGCGACAGTCGCGCTCGGACCGTTTTCCGCCATCAGTCAGCACCATTCTCGCGTCGAACACGAACGGCGTAGGAACGGGCGCGGGGGTTGGCGCTGGCGCCGCGCGCTGAATGACGGGTGGCCGGGTGGTTTCGCGCGGTTTTGCCACACGAATGATGCCGGGTCGCCAGAGCAAGGCGACCGCCAAGACCATAGCGCCGGCCGAGAGAATCGTCAGCGATGAGGCCGAACGAAAGGTGTAGCTCGGCGTGTCGAGCGCGGCCGTGTCTTCTGCGGGGACGGCCGTGTGTCGCGATTGCGTCGACTCGAGTTCTGCAACAGTTATGGAAAATAGTCGAGCGAGCTCTGAAGATGCGATCAAGCCGGTCGCTTCGCGGAGCGCTTCGCGGAACTCCGCGGCATTCTGAAAACGATCGGTTGCCGCCTTGGCGAGCGCACGCTGAACGATGGGCTCGCACCAATCAGGAAGATCGCTGCGATGGACGTGAAGCGGTGTCGGCGTTTCCGAGAGTTGCTTCTGGAGCATGTCGACCGCGCTCTCGGCTGTGAACGGCAGGACGCCCGTCAGCAGGCGATAGAACACGACACCGACCGAATACAAATCGGCCCGCCCGTCGACTTCATTGCCGAGCACTTGTTCCGGAGCCATGTACGCCGGGGTGCCCATCAGCGTGCCGTCGAGCGTCATGCGGTCACCGCCACATGCGCGCGCGACACCAAAATCCATGATCTTGATGCCGCCATGCTCGGTCACCATCACGTTGGCCGGCTTCAGATCGCGATGCACGATGCCGGCGCGGTGTGTGTGCTCGAGGGCCGAGAGCATCTTGTCGATCACATACGCCGCCTGGTCGGGCGGCATCGGTCCAAGCGTGTCAGACACTTTTTCGAGCGTCGCACCCCGCACGAACTCGACGACCATCAGGAGGTCGGTTTCGGTGGGGAACAGATCGTGGATGGTTGCGATTTCCGGATGATTCAGGCTGGCGAGGATGGTGGCTTCTGCGCGAAACCGTGCAGTCGTCGCCGGGTCGGCGTGGTCGGCGTTGAGAATCTTTATGGCGACTTCCCGCTGGAGCGTGGTGTCGATCGCCTTGTACACGGTGCCCATACCGCCGCGGCCGAGCCGCGCCACAATTCGGTATTTGCCGACAGTCTTCCCAATCACCCCTACCTTATCGGACGATCGGGATAGGGAGGCCATTTATTGAAGAAATCGAACAATTGACTTGCCCCTTTCGCCTCGATAGCATTCGCGCCATTCAGATCGGATAAAAATAAGGAGATGCGATGAGGAAAATCCACGCGTCGTTCGTCGTGCTGCCGCTGCTTCTATGGTCGGCGACGTTGGCCGGCCAGACGATCAATAGCCTGACGGCGCAGGAGAAAGCCCAAGGGTGGCAATTGCTGTTCGACGGCAAAACGCTGAAGGGCTGGCACCCCTCAGCACCCGTCCCGAGCCGAGCCGGCGCTCCCGCGCCTCAGCCACCGCAACCCGGCGCGCTCGCCCAGGTCGGTTCTGCTCCGACGCCGTGTTCCGCTGCGGCCAAAGCGACACACTGGGGCGTTGCGGACGGATTGCTGATGCCGTGCGGCGAACCCCCCGGTTACCTGGTTTCCGATCAGAGCTACAAAAACTTCATTCTGTCGATCGAATTCAAAACTGAAGAGAACGCCAACAGCGGCGTGTATGTGCGCTCTCCCAAAGAGAACGGCGGCTACGAAGTTCAGATTTGGAAGAAGCAGCCGGCTGGCTACAACACCGGCGGCATCGTCGCGACGGCGAAAACCGCACGCGAGTACAACTTCAAGGCGGATCAGTGGAATCGATATCAGATCACAGCCGACGGCGACCACCTCATGATCGTCTTGAACGGCGAGACGACGCTCGATGTTCACGACGCGAAATTTGCGGAAGGCAATATCCGGCTTCAGTACCAACAATTCCCCATCGCATTCAGGAACATCAAGATCCGTCAACTTCCCTGACAGACGTGACAAAAACCGGTCGTGGTCGGGCATGATTGATAGGAGAGGCACATGACTTCAAGAATAACGAGATCGGCGAGGATGGCGCGGGCCAGTTTTTTCGCATTGATCCTCTTTTGTGTTCTCCCGAACGTGACCTTTGCGCAAAGCAGTATCGCCGGGACCGTCCGAGACACCACCGGCGCGGTGTTGCCCGGTGTCACCGTTGAAGCGACCAGCCCCGTGCTCATCGAGAAAGTCCGTACCGTCCACACGGACGATGGGGGACTGTACAGATTGCTCGATCTGCGACCCGGCGTTTATATCGTGACCTTCACGCTCTCAGGTTTTGCCACGGTCAGAAGAGAGAGCATCGACTTGCCCACGTCATTTACCGCCACGCTCAATGTGGAAATGCCCGTGGCCAGCCTGGCAGAAACGGTCAGCGTCACCGGAGGCGCGCCGACGGTCGATACCCAGAACGTTCTTCAACAGCGCGTGCTGAGCAACGACGTCCTGGAGACGATCCCCTCTGGGAGCCGGACACCTCAGGCGTTCATCTTGCTCACCCCAGGCGTGACGAACGTGAGGCTTGGTACCATCGCTGGCAGCGTCGCCGAGCTGGGAGCGAGCCTCCACGGCGCGATTGGGGGTGAATCGCTCATCACCATTGATGGCGACCGGGCCGTCAGTGGTGGCGCCGGTGGTGGCAACCAGCCGTTGCGGTTCAATGAGGCGTACGTCCAGGAGATGAGCGTCAGGACCGGCGCCGCGTCGGCGGAGCAGGAGGTGGGCGGTGTGGTCGCCAATATCATTCCAAAAGAAGGCGGCAATGCCTGGAGTGGTTCTTTCTACGCAGGATTGACCGATGCGCGCTTCCAGGGAGACAACTTGACGCAGCGCCTGAAAGATCAGGGCCTCCAGAATGTGAGCCGGATCGTGCGGAACCACGACGTCACGTTCGGGCTGGGTGGCCGGGTCATCCGGAACACGGTCTGGTTCTTCACCTCCGGTCGTTCGGCGAATAGCCGGCAGACCGTCGCCGGTCTCTATGAGGACTCCAACCCCAGCGACTGGCTCTATACGCCGGACTTCAGCAAGCCGGCCATCGACGAAGTGAAGTACCCGGACGCAAACGCTCGCCTCACCTGGCAGGCGAATCAACGGAACAAAGTCGGGATCTTCATGCAGCGGTCGGGATACGGTCAAGTCGGGCGAGGCCTGTCGGGTCAAAATATCGCGCCCGGCGCGTCGAGAATTGCCAACTACATCCCGAATCTCTTCGGTCAGGTCGTCTGGAAGTCCACGAGGACGAGCCGCCTCCTCGTTGAGGCGGGCTACAGCACGTTTTACGTGGACCGCGAGCAGCGGCCATTTCCGTATGTGCCCTCTGAAGCGATCTCGGCGATCGAGGTCGCGGGAGCGTTTCCGGGCATCGCGTTCCGTGCGCCGCCCGCGTCGTTGGACGATGCCATTTCCGCCAACTTGTACCAGAAGCAGCGGGATGGCAAAGCGAGCGCCACCTACGTCGCCGGTGCACATTCCATTAAGGCCGGGGTGGCTGTGAAGACGACGTGGGACCTGTCTACCGCCAAGGCGGGTCAGGATATGCAGTTTACCTTGAGGAACGGCGTGCCGATTTCCATCATGCAAACGGCCACCCCGTGGGAACGCATCCAGGAAATAAAACCGAATCTTGGTGTGTTTGCTCAGGATCAGTGGACCGTTCGGAGACTCACACTCAATGCCGGCGTGCGGTTCGATTATTTCCGGGCGCGCGCCGCCGAGACCCATCTCCCCGCCGCCCGATGGGTTCCTGCGCGCAATTTCCCGGCGGTCGAGAATGTGCCGAACTGGAAAGACGTCAACCCTCGGCTGGGAGTGGCTTACGACCTGTTCGGCACCGGCACGACGGCGCTCAAGGCCTCCCTGAACCGGTACGTGAACGGCGAGGCGACCGAGACGGCCGGCGCCAATCACCCGCTCGCGAGGTCGGTCGTTCGCGTCACGCGGAATTGGACCGATGGCAACGGCGATTTCATTCCCGACTGTGATCTCAACAATCCGCTCGCGAATACCGGCGGCAGTGACACGTGCGGCATTATCTCGAACTTGAACTTCGGGCTGAACAATCCGAATGCCACGACCTACGCTGATGATGTCTTGCGAGGTCGCGGCGTGCGTGGCTACAACTGGACCGGCTCTGCGGAGGTGCAACAGCACCTGTTCGCGCGCACATCTCTGACGGCGGGGTACTACCGGCGGTGGGCGGGCAATTTTCAGGTGACCGACAATCTGAGCGTCACACCTGGGGACTTCGATCCGTTCTGTGTCACGGCACCGGTGGATGCACGGCTGCCCAAAGGTGGCGGGTACCAGATATGCGGACTTTATGATGTCGTCCAGGCGAAGGCCGGGCAGGTGGTCAGCAAGGTGGTCCGGGCCGCGTCCTTTGGCAAGCGGACCCAAATCTACGACGGATTCGATCTCACGACGAGCGCGCGATTTGCCAATGGCGCGGTGCTCAACGGCGGCATGAACATCGGCCGAACCGCGACGAATTCCTGTTTCGTGGTGGATTCGCCGCAGGCACTGCTCAACTGCGACATCACGCCGCCGTTCCAGCCGAATGTCAAGATCTTCGGCATCTATCCCGTGCCGTTGTGGGGCCTCCAATTGAGCGCCGTGCTCCAGATCATTCCTGGGCCGGAAATAACGGCAAACTACGTGGCATCGAATGCGGAGGTCTTTCCCACGCTCAAGCGCAACCTCGCCAGCGGCGCCACGGGAACGGTCAACGTGCCGCTCATCAAGCCTGGCACGCTGTACGCCGACAATTCGAAGCAGCTCGATATCCGCTTCACGAAGCGTTTTCGCCTTGATCGGACTCGCGTTGAGGCCAACGTGGACGTCTTCAACATCGTGAACGGGAGCGGAGTTCAGGTACACAACGTGAATTTTGGTACAGGCTGGCTGGGGCCGAGGAACCTTCAGCTTCCGCGATATGTGATGTTCAGCACGCAGGTCAATTTCTGATGTGCGACTGATCGGGCGTCGACGGCGGGACGTCGCCAGCGGCGGCCAACCGTCTCGTCTACACAATCACGGACCAGTAGTGGGCTCCGCCGCTCTCAGGCTTCGGGCTCTTCCAGAAAGTCCTGGAGGTTCGTCTTCCCGTAGCGGCTCTGCGGTACGATCTGCCGGACGCGCCGCGCGACAAGGGCCATCAGCCGCTTGACTGCCGGTGTCTTCTCCTCGGGATCGGTGGCGGGCAGCAGACGCACGGTGACCGCCTGATCTTTCTGCGAGAGCTGGACGAAGAAGGTTTGTGATCGGGGTTTGTCGATGACGACGGCCTCCAGCAGCACGATCGTCCCACGCCGATTGAGGAACACGTCACTGATCCGCAGAATCAGGTTACCGTCCGCCACAACGAAAGGATCAAGCGCGGCAAACACCCCCTCGAGCGGACCGGCCTGTTCAATGACGACGTGCGGCATGTGTTTGTTGCTCCTGACCACCAGTGTATCGGAAGCCGAATGCCTGAAGGGTGACAGCGTGCCGGAAGGCAAACAACCGCTTCAGTCTTCTCTGCACGATGAGCCGACCAACCAGCCATCCGATCGTGCCGAACGGCAGCTCGTACTCGATCGCGTCTTCGAGGACCGAGGCCTGCGGACCCTGCGGAACCATTCGGTGCACGTGCTTCCAGTACCGAAACGGACCCGCGAGCTGCAGGTCCGTGAACGAACGACCATGCTGGTAGTCCCGATGTTCAAGGTCCCACCGCAGCGAAAAGGGCTTCGGGCCGACGCGCAGCGACACCCGGGCGCCGTCACGAATCCCGCCCTCGTGCTGCACTACTCGCACGCGTTCCCCCGGAGGCGTCAGCCGTTCGAACGCGCCAGGGGCTTCGTGCCAATCGAACACCGCCTCGGCGGACGCGGGAATGCGCAATGTCGCGACGAACGTGATGCGGTGCATAACGACCTCAGGCAACCGAGAAGATGAGGGCCGAACAGGTCTTGCGGCCGGTGCGGCGGTAGCTGTGCGGCACCGATGCGTCGAAGTACATCGCGTCGCCGCTCTCGAGCATGTGTTCGGTGGCTTCGACCGTCACGCCAAGCTCTCCGGAGAGCACGTAAATCATTTCGACGCCAGCGTGCTCATGCGGGCGCGCCTTGCCCTCGGTGATCGGGTGGAAGGTTGCCAGATAGGCCTGGCATCTTGGCTCGGCCACCGGAAACGTCAGGCTTTCGAAGTGAAATGCCGGATCGCGCCGGCCAGGCGCCTCGGGAAACCTCAGGCGCCCGGCGCGCGGCACGATGGCGAGCGCGCGGTGCTTGCGATGATCAGCAAAGAAGTAGTCGAGGTCGACGCTGAACACCATCGCGATGCGCAGTAGGGTCTGCAGCGTCGGAAACATCTTGCCGCGCTCCAGCTTCGACAGGAGCGCGGGCGACAGCCCCGTGTGCCGCCCCAGTTCGACCAGCCCGAGCTTCTTTTTGAGCCGCAATGCCCTGAGCTTGCCGCCGATCTCGTAGCGGCGGAGTTCGTCAGTCAGCGTTGTCTGAGCCACAGTGTCGACATTTTACTACAACGAAAAGAAGTTGCTCCGAAGGCAGACGTTGTGACTGTGAAGCAAAGAAGCGCCTCATTTTGTCCCCAGGCTCACACGACTTTGCGCTGTTGTGCGATTTGACTATCCAGAAAGTTATTTTCTCAATATGCTCATTTTATTGAAGGTCGCGTGCGGTGATTCCCACACGCGCAACAAAGGAGAGCAGAAGATGAAGTTACTTGCGAAGACCCTCTGGGTGGGTTCGGTGATGGCCCTGGTGGCCACGTCCTCGTTCGGTGCGACCGTCAAGGCCGCGCCCGCCACGAAGGACATCGTCGACACGGCCGTCGCGGCCGGATCGTTCAAGACCTTGGCGGCGGCGCTGCAAGCGGCCGGGCTCGTGGAGACCTTGAAGGGCAAAGGCCCGTTCACGG
>JANMJM010000307.1:0-5195 GCA_031371345.1 Vicinamibacteria bacterium | reverse complement strand
GGGGCCAAAGTGGTACTGCTGACGCAGATACAGAATTTTGCTGATGACGTCTGGCGATGTGGCTTGGGGACACCGATGGGGGATGCGCGGCCGGTCGCTCAACGCGGCATCACCGCCGTGGGCATGCCGCTTCTTCCACTTGTAGAAGGTTTTCCGAGAAATGCCGAAGTGCCGGCAGGTGTGGGCGACACTCCAGCCCATGCCCACCGATTGCAAGACCTTCGACCGCCAGGTCACTAATCGTCGCTGTTCGGCGTGTGTCATCGGGTCTCCACTCTAGACGTTCTGCCCAGAGAAAAAGAACCGAAGCTGTTACCTTAGTCTTGGGATTTCACAATCTAAAATTTAGGAATCTATAAACTAATAAGTAAGTGACAAAGGGCTTCGAGGCCGGTGGCTTCGGGCCTTTTTGCTGTACGGACTTTTTCAAGATCGAACCTATGAGGTGCCTATGTGCTCGGAATGAAAGCTCACCACAACTTTTTACCTCTGACCCGGCCTGTTCCGCGTTACACTTAAATCATCCCTAGGTAGTTAACACTTAAGTCGATGTTCTTGAAGTAATTGAGGGACTCTGTGCTATCGAAACGATGGTCGCTAGGAGCAGTCGGAGTTGCCGTGGCCGTCCTGGCGGTCAGGCTGGGCGCCGCCGACGTCGTCGTAGCCCCAACGGCGAAACCTTCGCCGCTCGCCGACGCTGCTCAGAGAGGCGACAGTCAGACGGTCCAGGCGCTGTTGAAGAAGAAAGTTGACGTGAACGCGGCGCAGGCCGACGGAGCCACTGCGCTGCACTGGGCTGCCTATCGCGGCGACGCGGTGTCGGCGGCCGGCCTCATCCGCGCGAAGGCCAACGTCAACGCGAGGAACAACTACCTCGTCACTCCGCTCGCCCTTGCCGCGCAGCAGGGCAACGTACCGGTCATCGACCTCCTCCTCAAAGCGGGCGTCAACCCGAACGACCCCATCAATTTCGTGAACAGCGGCGAGACGCCGGTCATGCTGGCTTCGCGATCGTCCAAGGTAGACGCGGTCGCCACGCTCGTGCGTGCCGGCGCCGACGTGAACGCGAAGGAAACATGGAGCGGTCAGACCGCGCTCATGTGGGCTGCCGCTCAAGGCGACAGTGCGATGGTCTCGGCGCTGCTCGAGATGGGCGCCGACCTCCACGCCCGCTCCAACGGCGGAACGACGCCGTTCCTGTTTGGTGTGCGCAGGGGAGACATGCGCACCGTGCAGGCGATGCTCAGGGCGGGCGTCGACGTCAACGAGAAGCGCTCCGGCGATTTCGCGACGCCACTGCTCGTCGCGATCATCAACGGCCACGAAGATTTAGTGGACCTGCTACTCGACAAAGGCGCCGATCCGAATGCTGAAGGCGGCACCACCGCGCTGACCGTCACGGGCGCCAAAGCAGAGGAAGTGAAGCTCACGCTCAAGACCCCCAGCTTCCGGGAGCAGCTGCGTGATGTCGGCACCGAAGGGGGCAACGGACGGAACAACTCGTGGGGAAGACCGCTGCAGGCCGCCGTGCACGTCGCCAACTGGTATGTCAGCGACGACCTCATCATCGTCAACATCGATCGGCTGCGTGTGATCAAATCGCTGCTGGCGCATGGCGCCGACGTCAACGGCCGAAACACCGACATGGAACCCCGCTGGGGAGGCGCGCGCTACCGCCGTCGCCTGGTCGGCGCGACCGCGTTGCTGTATGCGGCCAAGTCGGCTGACATCGAAGTGATGCGACTACTCCTGGCCAATGGCGCCGATCCGAAAATCAACACCGGCGTGAACATCACGCCCTTGATGGCGGCGGCCGGCATCGCATGGGCGTCGAACCAGGATAGGGCGAGCGAAGCCGACGTGCTCGATGCCGTGAAGCTGCTCGTGGAAGAGCAGGGGCTCGATGTGAACTTCGTGGCCGATACCGGCGAGACGGCAATGCACGCGGCCGCCTACCGCGGCGCCAACAGCGTCGTGCAGTACCTGTTCGATCGCGGCGCGAAGCTCGATGTGGTCGACAAGAGCGGCCGAACCCCGCTCGCCATCGCCAACGGAGTGGAATACGGCAATTCGTTCGCCGCCGAACCGCACACGGCGGTGCTGCTGCGCAAGCTCGGCGCCAAAGAAATTCCGTGCCCCGGCTTGTGTCCGAACTTGATTCCCAAGGAAGCACTGCCACCCGAGGAGGATGTGCGATGACACGCCGGTTGACGTTTCTGATTGTTGCCACATGCGCGCTCCTTGTCCTCGCGTACGGCGTGCGTGGGAATGCGCAGCAACCGCCGGCAGCAGCGTCGCAGCCCGCAGAAGTCCATCAGGCGGTGCTCAGCAAGTACTGCTATACGTGTCACAACGACAAGGTGAAATCGGGTGGCCTCGTGCTGACCGGACTCGACGTCTCGGCCCCTGCGAAAAACAGCGAAGCGTGGGAGCGCGTCATCCGCAAGCTGGAGATCGGCGCCATGCCCCCAGCGGGGCGGCCTCGCCCCGACAAGGCAACGGCTGACAGTCTGGTGCGATACCTGGAAACGGATCTCGACCGCGCTGCGCTGGCCAATCCCAATCCGGGACGCCCCGCACTGCAGCGGCTGAATCGCGCCGAGTACAAGAACGCCATCCGCGATCTGCTGGCGCTCGATATCGACGTCACCTCGATGGTCCCTCCCGATACGGCCGGCTTCGGCTTCGACAACAACGCCGACGCGCTCACGCTCTCCCCTGCGCTGACCGAGCGCTATCTGAGTGCCGCCGCCAAGATCAGTCAAATCGCGCTGACGCGTCCGCGGGGCATGCCGACGCCTGAGACGTTTTTCGAGCCGACCGACCGCAGCCCCGGCGCGCGGTGGAGCGATGAGATGCCGTTCGGTACGCGCGGTGGGATGGCGCTTCACTATATCTTCCCGGCAGATGGCGACTACCTGATTGAGACGCGTCCGAAAGAGAACGGCGCAAACGAAGGGTTCGAAAACTTCTCGACCGAAGTCCACCAGCTCGATTTCGCCATCGACAGTGTCAAGGTCTGGTCGGCGGGTCTCGGCGGACCGGAGTGGACGGGCAACAACCGGCTCGGACCCAAGCGGGCCGAGCTTGAAAAGAAGACGCTCGACCAGATGAAGGTGACGGTGCACGTGAAAGCCGGCGAGCATCTGATTCAAGCGTACTTCGCCCAGAAGACGACGACGATCGTCGAGGACCTCTTTGATCCGTCGCTGCGGCGGGAGCCGTATCGCGCGGCCGGCGGCATGCCAAAGCTCTCGTTCCTGCGGATCACCGGACCGTTGACCGGCACGGCGACGACGGGCGACACGGAGAGCCGCCGCCGCGTGCTCATCTGCAGTCCTTCGTCGGCCACTGACGAGACATGCGCCAAGCGCATCATCTCGACGATCGGCCGCCGCGCGTATCGTCGGCCGCTGGCCGACACCGACATCGCCGTACCGCTGGCGCGGTATCGCGCCGGCGCCAAGCAGGGCGGCTTCGAATCGGGCATCGAAATGGCGCTCCGCAGCATCCTGGTAAGCCCGAAATTCCTTTTCCGGGCGGAAAGTCAGCCAGCGGGAGTGGCGCCGAACACCGCATACCGTGTCAGCGACATCGACTTGGCGTCGCGGCTGTCTTTCTTCATCTGGAGCAGTATCCCCGACGAAGCGCTTCTCGACCTGGCCGCGAAAGGAGCGCTGCATCGACCCGAGGTGATGCAGCAACAGGTGCGGCGGATGTTGGCCGACCCGAAATCGCAGGCCCTCGTCGACAACTTCGCGGGTCAATGGCTCCACGTCCGCAATGTCCAGACGCACCAGCCGAGTCCCGAGACGCTGTTCCACTTCGACGACAACCTCCGCACGGCGCTCGAGCAGGAAATGAACCTGTTCTTCGGGAGCCTCGTTCGGGAGAACCGCCCAATCACCGACTTGCTCGACGGCAACTACACGTTCCTGAACGAGCGCCTCGCGAAGCACTATGGCATTCCCGGTGTGCAGGGCGAGCGCTTCCAGCGTGTCACCCTGCCGGCGGACAGCGTGCGTGGCGGGCTGCTCGGCAAAGGCGCGATCCTGATGTCCACGTCGTATCCGAATCGGACCTCCCCCGTTATCCGGGGAAAGTGGATTCTCGAGAACGTCTTTGGCACGCCGCCTCCACCACCGCCGCCGAACGTTCCTGCACTGGCGGAGGTAAGAGACCCTAGGAAGGTGCTCCCGATGCGCGAGCAGATGGCCGCCCACCGGAAGAACCCGGTGTGTGCCGGTTGCCACGCCCAGATGGACCAGCTGGGTTTCGCCTTGGAGAACTTCGATGCGATCGGCGAGTGGAGAGATATCTATTCGTCGGGTACACCGGTCGATGCGTCGGGCCAGTTGCCCGACGGCGCCAAGTTCAGCGGGCCGGTCGAGCTTCGGAAGCTGCTGCGCGAGCACTCGGATCAGTTCTTAACGACGGTGACCGACAAGCTGCTAACCTATGCCTTGGGCCGGGGTCTCGAAGCGAGCGATACGCCCGCCGTGCGCGCCATCAAGCGTGGCGCCGCGACCGACAATTACCGGTTCGCGTCTTTGATCGAGCAGATCGTGATGAGCACGCCCTTTACCGAGAGAATGTCGGTGGACGTCAGCAACTAGGCCCAAAGCCTGCAAGGCTGTGTTGGAGGATGGAATGATAATTAAGAAGCTCGCGTTGCCACGGCGGACATTCCTCCGTGGGATGGGCGCAACCCTGGCGGTGCCGTATCTGGATGCGATGGTTCCTGCACTAAGCGCCCAGGCGAAAGGCGTGCCTCGGTTTGCGGCTGTCTATATCGGCAATGGCGCCCATATGGCCCAGTGGACGCCCGCCACCGAGGGCGTCAATTTTGAGATGACGCCGACCCTCAAAGGTATCGAGGCGTACCGGGACCGCATGTCCGTGTTCACCGGACTGGACAATTTCCCGGCAACCGACCAGGGCGATGTTGGCGGTCAGCATCCGCGCGCCGCGCCGGCCTTCATGAGCGGCACGCATGCGAAAGCCACCGAGGGCGCCGACCTCCAGGCCGGCACGACCATCGACCAGATCATCGCCGCCAAGATCTGCACCGACACGAAGCTTCCGTCATTGGAATTGACGGTCGATCGGATCGACGTGGTCGGGGCGTGCGATCACGGCTATGCGTGCGCCTACATGAACTGCATGTCGTGGAGGACTCCCACGACACCGCTGCC
>JANMJM010000253.1:0-3766 GCA_031371345.1 Vicinamibacteria bacterium | reverse complement strand
TCATTGTCTGCAGGGCCTGCAGGCCGGTGCGACGACCGCTCGGAGTACTGATCGTCTTCTCACCACGCAGATACTGCCCCGTCAGCGACTCCAGACCATTGGCCCCTTGCCCCTCGCCCCTTGCCCCTGTCTGTAACAACTCATCCGGCGTCCCTTGAAAAATGACCCTTCCCCCATGCTCCCCGGCGCCGGGTCCCAGATCGATCAGGTAATCGGCCACGCGAATCGTCTCTTCATCGTGCTCGACGACGATAATCGTGTTCCCCAGATCGCGAAGGTGATGGAGCGTGCCAAGCAGCCGGCGATTGTCGCGTTGGTGCAGGCCGATCGATGGCTCGTCGAGGACGTAGAGCACGCCTGTCAGGTTCGCCCCAATCTGGGTTGCGAGGCGAATCCGCTGCCCTTCGCCGCCGCTCAGCGTCGTCGCGCCGCGGCCGAGGGTGAGATAGCCCACGCCAACGTCATATAAGAAGGTGACGCGATCCTGAATCTCTTTCAGCACACGGCCCGCAATCAGCGTCTCGCGCTCGCTGAACTCGAGCTTGTTGAACACGTCGTAGGCCTCGCTGATGGGAAGGCTCACGTAGTCGGCAATCGTGCGCCCTTTTACCCGCACCGCAAGACTCTGCGCCTTCAGCCGTTGGCCGTGGCAGACGGGGCATGGCCGGAGCGAGCGATAGGTTTCCATCTCTTCCTGCTCGGTCCACGAGGCTTCCTCGAAACGCCGGCGAAGATTCGGGATGATGCCTTCAAACCCCTTCCCGTTGCCGCCATAGAGAATCTGGTCCTTCACCTTTTTGGGAAGATTCACGAACGCGGTGACCGGGTCGAACCCGAGATTTTTTCCAAGACTCACAATCGCTTCGCGAACGAGCTTTCTGTCCCCCTTCGCCCACGGCACGATGGCGCCATCGAAGAGCGATTTCGTCTGGTCCGGTACGATGTGGTTCGGATCGAAATCGTGCATCGCGCCCAAGCCCTGGCACTCGGGACACGCGCCGTGCGGCGAGTTGAAGGAGAACGCCCGCGGCGTCATCTCCGGCATGCTGATGCCGCACTCGATGCACGCGAGTTTCCGCGAGAACAACCGGTCGCCGCCTTCGAGCGTGTTGATGACGACGATGTCGTTGGCGAGGTGGAGCGCCATCTCGATCGATTCGGCAAGCCGTCGCTCGATGCCCGACTTCACGATGAGCCGATCGACCACGATTTCGATCGTGTGATTCCGGCGCCGATCGAGGGTGAAGTTCTCGTCGAGCGATCGAAACACCCCGTCGATGCGCGCTTTGGTGAAGCCCTTTTTTTTCAGCTCGGCGAGCTCTTTCTTGAACTCGCCTTTCCGGCCGCGCACGATGGGCGCCAGGATGTTGATGCGCGCGTCCTGCGGGTAGACGAGCACCATGTCCATGATGCGTTCGAGCGACTGCGCCGTAATTTCCCGGCCGCATTGATGACAATGGGGGATACCGATGTTGGCGAACAGCAGGCGGAGGTAGTCGTAGATTTCCGTGACGGTGCCAACCGTCGATCGCGGGTTCGACGCGGTGGTCTTCTGCTCGATGGAGATGGCGGGCGACAGGCCGTCGATCAAATCGACGTCGGGTTTTTCCATCTGCTCGAGAAACTGCCGCGCGTAGGCCGACAGCGACTCGACGTACCGCCGTTGGCCCTCCGCGTAGATCGTGTCGAAGGCGAGCGACGACTTCCCCGAGCCCGACAGACCGGTGATGACCGTCAGCTTGTTGCGCGGGATGTCGACGTCGATATCTCGAAGGTTATGAACGCGGGCGCCGCGTACTGCAATCCAACCGTGACCCATGTTGTGTACTTTCCTGAGTTACTTAGAACTGACGATTGTACACCTACTCTGCTCCGCTCTTAGGACGGTGGCCCGTAACCCCAAACGCTAAGAAGCAACCGGCGGCTAAAGCCACCGCGGCGCCCACGCGCAGGAGCGCGGTTCCCTGCGCCGTTTCCCATTCGAGAATCGCTCGAGCGCGATCAGGTCCGAGGAGCGTCGCTGAGAGCGCTTGCATGCACATCACGGCTCCCAACGCGCGCAGAGTCTTTGGCGCACGAGAGGCCGGGGCACCCAGGATCACCACGAGCCCCATGGCAACGCGAACAGCGGCGGCCGCATATAGTCCGACAGGCGTCGCGAAGTACAGCCGTCGAGCCGTCGTCACGCGATCGGGCGAAACAAGGCCTGCTATGCCGACGACGATGGTGAAGAGAGCAACGAGTAACACTGCAGATTTCACGTCGTCTCCTTAGGCCGTGCCCACTTACTTTGTGTTCGGCGTCTCTCCCGCAGGGTACCAGATCGGACCGCGCCATGCGTCGTTGCGAGTCGTCACCGCCGCAGTGGGCGGCGGTAGGAAGAGATCGGCAGGCTGCTCGCGGATGGTGATGTTTGAGAATACCTCGCGCCCGCCGTTCGGCCGTTCGGTCCGGAGTGCGAAGTAATTCAGCGTCGGCGCCTGGAATTGGACAATGCCCTGAGGATTCACGAAGCGAACGACGGTCCATCCCTCAATCGGCTTGGCTGGAGCATATTGGCGCGCGTTGCGCGCGACGCTGTCTGGGCGCACGCCCTGCGGCGGAAGATTCAGCGGATAGCTCGACCACACGCCGTTTTCGTACGTGTAATCAAGCCGTCGGGCGACGTTCATGATGAAGACGGCAGGACGCGACGGGCCGTCGATATTGCTATCTTCGCGCGTGGAACCGTCGGCATCACGGTGAAAAAACCCGACGACCTTCCGAACGCCCGGCTCGATGCGCACGAAGGTGGCGTCGAACGCCACCCAGCGAGCCGTGTTCGCCGGCGGCGCTAAGCGGGCAGCTGGAAGCTGGAAGCTCGTAGCTGACAGCTGGAAGCTGGTAGCTGAAACGAACGCGAGCCACGCGAAGATGCCGACAGCGAACACTTTCACGTTTTGATTTTCCATCCCACGAACGCGCTCCTCCGCCGCGGCGACACGTTGATGGCCAGTCCGCCACCCGAGCGCGCCGGCGATCCTGCACGCCACAGCGGCGTACGCCCCGGTATCAGCGCGTCGATTGCGGTACCGATGGCCGCATACACGCCGATGCCCATAAGCACGAACGCCACCTGTGCTCCGTGGCAGCCCTCGCAGTCGCCGATCGCGCTGCTGAGGGTGCCGAAAAACACACCCACGCCTGCTCCGATAAGCGCGCCGTTCTTCAGCGAATCACCCCTGAGATCAACCCGGATCGCTTCGCCCTCGGCAAAGCTCTTCGTCGTCGTTTCAGTTTGCAGCACGATGGTCGAGCCCGTCCAATTGACGATGCGTCCCTTTGTTTCCTTACCAGACGCCTCGGTGACGTAGACGACGGGAAATCCTTTTACTTTCGGCGCGTCCGCGGTTTGCGCACCGGCCGGCAACGGGAGCATCAGCGCAGCAAACACGACAGAGATCGGCATTAATTTCATCAGGCCTCCACCCTGACATGCGAAATCCTCGCGCGGAAAGGCTCAACGGGCGGGGGTTTTGGGGGGCTGGGCGTTCCTGGCGGCGATCGCGGCGTTCTTCACCGACTGGGCTTGAAGCGTTTTCTGCGATTCGATCTCCGATCGGAGGCTGGCAATCTGATCGTCGAGCAGGCCGCCCGAGTTCTCCGCTTCCTTCTTCGCGATCTCTTCCAATTTGCGCGCAATGGATTTCTCGAAGCAATCGGCGGCTGCCGAAAACCGTGTGGCGGCGGAGGGCCATTTGAGTTCCGCCGCGTCGAGCTGGCCGAT
>JANMJM010000246.1:0-7366 GCA_031371345.1 Vicinamibacteria bacterium | reverse complement strand
CTGGTTGCTGGTTGCTGGTTCAGTAACCCGTGTACCCCTCAGTAACCTCAATATAGGTGCCGGCTGGATCGGTGAGATACGAGATGTTCAGTCCGATCTCGGGAACCTGTCGATAGGCGACGTCGAACTTGATGCCGCGTGCGATGAGTTTGTCGTAAAACTCTTTCAGATTCTTCACTTCGAATCCGATGTGGTCGACCGTCGTGCCCTTCGTGCTGGTGACGGTAGGCGCGGCTGGAGATTGCTGGAACAGCAGCCGTACGCCAGGGGCCTCGGCCGATTCGAAATTACCGCTTTTTCCAGGTGTTAATCCGAACACATCAACGTACCAATCCCGCAGCTTCGCGGGCTCTGGCACTCGGAAATGGACGTGGTAGGCGGTGGGCACCTTCAACGCCGTATCTTCCTGCAGTTCGAACCGAAGGCCGTCCGGACCGATGAGAAACGCGTTCGGAAAGCCTTCGCTGCCCTTGAACTCCCGCTGCACTTCGAACCCGGCGGCGCGCCACTTTGCGAGCGCCTGCGCCATGTTCGGCACCTTGAGGCCGAAATGATCCATCGCCGCGCCTTCGGTACCACCGGTTGGCGCCGTCCCGCGGAAGGCGACCATCATGCCCGGCAGCTTGGCGATCGTGAACGTGCCCTTCGTTGAGAGAACCGCGCCAAATTGGTCCACCCACATTTTTTTCATCGCGTCCGCGTTGCCCGTGCTGACGTGCACGTGGCCGTACGTCACTCCGGCCGGGTTGTACGGCGCGAGCTGCGCATAGGCGGGTTGTGCAAATACCGCCAAAAAGCAGATCGACACTGCTGTCATCAGGGATCTCATAGTCCAGCTGTCCTCCGGGGCGATACCTTACACCCTTTATGCCTGTTTCGCAGTGCCTTTTCGTCAGGGCGCTGGCGGACCACCGGCCCAGCTGGCGACATCGGCGAGGCTTTCATCTCCTGACCGCCCCAACCGTGGATCGTCGTCGCCGCATGCCGACGAGCAGCATCACAACCGCGCGTAACGTGCAGGTCCTGTCGATCAAAACAGCTGCCCCACATCTCCAAGCATGGCTTTCCTGACGAGCGGCAGCGGCAGCCGACCGAGACCAATGAACGTGTCGTGAAAGGCCTGAAGCGAGTACTTGTCGCCCGTCTTTGCTTGGTGGGCTTTGTAGTCGTCGCGCAGCTTCAGAATCATCAACTTGCCCATCGTGTAATAACCGTAGGTCGGATCCGATGTGCCGCGCTTGCTTTCCGATCGAGCCGTGGGCCGCGGCTGATAGCCTTCTTTCACAAAGTACTCCTCAGCCTCCTTCACCGTCATGCCTTGCGTGTGCATGCGGATGCCGACGATAAACCGCGCGTCGCGAAGCAGCGCGTCCTGAATCTGCGCGAGGCGATAGCGCCGGTCGTCCGCGTGGAATCCCTCGTCGATCACCATCTGCTCGCAGTAGTGCGCCCAGCCTTCACTATTGCTGTTCGATCCGAGCACCTTGCGCACATCCGATGGAAGGTTGCGGCTGTAGAGAAATTGTAGATAGTGACCAGGCCAGACCTCGTGGACGGACACGTTCGCGATCAGCGGATACGCCCACTGCGACATGAACTCGTTGGTCTCGGCCGGCGAGAGCTTTGGATCCGGCAGTGTCATGCTGTAGTACGCCTCAGTGGCGACCGCCTCGAACGGGCCGGGGATATCCATCGAGGCGGTGGTCGTAGACCGCATGAACGGCGGCGTTTCCTGCACCTTCGCGGGCGCGGCGTTCGGAACCGTCACGATGTGGTGGTCCACCATGAAGCGGCCAATCGCATCCAACCCAGCCTGCGTCGTTTCCAATAGCTTGTCCGCCGGCGGGTGATCGGCCTCGAGCGAGTCGAGCACCTGCCGCGGCGCACGCGCCGAATCGATCAGGCGCGCGGTTTCCGCAAACGCCGCTTGGTTCTTCTTCAGGTCGCGCTCTCCAATCGCGATCAAATCGTCGAGCGGAACCTCGATCATTTCGTCGGCGGCGAGCTTCTTCCTGTAGGTGTCGGCGCCGAGCGCGAAGTTACCGCTCGACCGCTTGATCAAATCGTTCTGCAGCCACGCCTTGTATTCACCCAACGCCGCAGAGACGCCGGCGTTGACCTGCTTGAATTCGGCGAGCAGCGCCGGATCCTTTACCTCGGGAAAGGCCGATGCCACCGCGTTCTCGAAGAAATGCCGATTGCCGTCGATTTGCTCGAGCGCAATCTGCGTGTAGATGGGCGGAGGATTGTCGAGGTTCTTCCTGGCTTCGGCGAGCGCGGCCGGCATCAGCTTTTCGCGCGCAATCAGTTTCCGCAGCCGCTCGTCTGGCGGCGCGAAATTCCGCTTGATCATGAGGTAGGCGGTGTACGTCAGACCGCTGCTGTAGACGTCGGGATCGGTCGCCCACGGCCGCACCACCTCGAGCGTGAGCAGCCTTGAGTCGAGCTCGTGCAGAAGTTGCTCGCGGTCGAGCTGATTGGACGCCGAAAGTGTGGTCGGCTGGATCGCACGGGCGCGGTCCTTGAATGTCCGCAGCGCAGCGACCTCATCGGCGACCGCCTGCCTCGAGTAGTTCTCGAGTTGGTCGTCGTATTTGTGGACGCCGAGACCAGTCGCCCGTGTCGGACTCCGGCGATAGAGATCCTCGAGATAATCGTGCCCGATGGTCGTGAACGCCGCATCGCCAGAGGGAGGCGCAGGCGATGCCGGTTGCCGCGTCTCTCGTGAACCGCACGCCGCCGTGATCAAGACAACCAGAAGACAGGCTGGTGCTCTTCTCATGAGGACATCTTACCGAATCTGGGAGTACTCTATGAGCGATGCCGTCGCCGCGCCGCCACATGTCCATGCTGCGGTCCTACACGCCCGCCGATGCGCTCACGATCGGCAACGCCGCCTGTGGAACGATCGCCATCTTTTTATGTCTGGACTATCTGGCGGCCGACAATCGCCGGTTTCTGTGGACGGCGTTCCTATTGTTGCCGCTGGCGCTGGTGTGTGACGTCCTCGACGGCTACGTCGCGCGGCTCAACAGGAGGCGGCAGTCGGTGCTGGGCGCCGATCTCGATTCGCTCGCCGACGTCATTTCGTTCGGTGTCGCGCCCGCCGTGCTCGGGTTCACGCTCGGAATGCGCGGCGGATGGGACATGCTCGTCCTGACGTACTTTGTCGTGTGCGGTGTCAGCCGGCTTGCGCGATTCAACGTGACCGCCGCCGATTTGGCCGACAGCGACACCGGCAAGGTGAAATATTTCGAAGGCACGCCTATTCCGACGAGCATCGTGATTGTCGCAATGCTCGCAGTGGCATTTCTCCAATCCAGGATCGACGACAACCTGTGGCTGGGCGTCCACAAGATCGGGCCGGCGCTACTCCACCCCATCGCGCTCATCTACGGCCTGAGCGGAAGCGCGATGATCAGCGCCACGCTGAAGATCAAAAAGCCGTGAGCAATCGTGTCGGATCGATTACGACATGCTTGATGCGTTGACGTTTCCAGGTATACGTAACGTGCACGAGGCCGTCTGCGGTTTGGATGACCGCAGGGTATGAGTACTCTCCTCCCTCGCGTTCGAGCACGAGCGCCGATTCCCACGTGAGACCATCGCGCGACACGGCCACGTTCAACGGCGATCGTCCCTCCCGCGTATGGTTGTAGACAATAAGATGACGGCCGTCGCGGAGCGTGACGGCATCGATGCCTGAGTTGGGATTGGGAAGCGACGTGAGGCCGAGTGGCGTCCACGTTTGCCCGCCATCGCTGGACCACGTCTGAAAGATCTGACCGGAACGCGTGCGACCTACGGCCTCGAGCCTGCCGCCGGGATGAATAAGGATGCTGGGTTGAATCGCATCGACCGCTGATCCATCGACTAGCTGTGGAGGCGATGCCGACGTCCACGTCAGTCCTTCGTCGGTGCTGCGCTCGAAGTGGACGCGCCATTTACTTGGCTGCTCCGCCGATTCTGTACTGCTGGGTGCTACGAGCGTTCCGTCGAACAGCCTGACGGGCTTGTTCTTGATCGGGCCGAGGATGCCGTCCGGCAATCGTCGAGCATCGGACCACGTTTGACCGCCGTCGTGAGACGTTCGAACCATCCCCCACCACGCTCGGGGATTCGGTCCGATTTTATAAAACAGCAGCAACTCCTCAGCGCGCAGCTCGAACAGCACCGGATTCCAGCACGGGTATCGCGTGCCGTCGGGCTGAACGCCGGTTGCCACCTCAACGGGCGCCGTCCACTTGTAATCGTAGCGCTGCTCAAGGCGTCGGGCCACCCAGATGCCGACGTCGGCCGCGCCTTCGCGCGTGCCGCCGAACCACGCGGCGACAATGCCTTCTCTGGTCTCGGCCATCGTCGACGCATGCGAACTCGCGAACGGCGCTTCTTCGAAGACGAACTCGGAAGCGAGAATGGGATCACGCTTCACAGGCGCCTGGCCGGCGGCAGGCATCAACATCGCGCTCAACACTGGCACGAACATCAACCGCTTCATCGCCCTGCGCCTAACTCTTCAGCGTCGCGTGCAGCGTCTCCACGAGATACTTTTTGTGCCGGTTCATATCCTCTACAACCGTTCCCTCGCCGGGTCTCGGCGCATCGAAATCGAGTGTGACCCAGCCGTCGTAGTTTTTTTCGCGCAGGATCTTGAAGACCATCGGAAAGTCGACGCCGCCGGAGCCTAAACGCTTATAGAGGTTCACTTTGTTGTGTTCCTCTTCACTCGGCGCCGGCCCCTTCCAGCCGTTGGCGGTGTTGTATTTCGCCTCGGCATCCTTCAAGTGAATGGCGGCAATGCGCGGGTAGTAGTTGCGCAGAACGTTCAGAGGATCGATCCCGCCCAGCGTGGCGTGGCCGGTGTCGAGCACGAGGTACACCAGCTTGGGATCGGTCATCTCCATCATCATGTCGAGCTCGGGCTGGCGTTCGACGAGCGTCCACGCATGCGGATGAAAGGCGAACTTGATTCCCGCCTCGGCGGTGCGCTTCCCGACTTCATTGAGATTCTTCGCGAGGATTTTTGCATTCGCGAGACTGAGGTTCTCTGGACCGACACGCCGGCTGAGGTTCACTTTCAGATGCTTGCAACCGAAGTGGGCGACATAACGGGCACGCTCGGCGTTGTTCAGGATCGTGTCCTGAAGTTTTGCCGGATCGAGATACTGCCCCCCGCTGCCGACGGTGCAGAGCGCCAGGCCAGACTCGTCGAGAACTTTTTTGAATACTTCCGGCGGCTGTTTCAGGTATTGCGGCATGTCGTCCTGGAACGGTTCCAGGCCGTGGTATCCGTACCGCGCGGCCATCTTGATTCCGGTTTCGGGGTGCGGCGGCGTGGTTCGAAACTGATGGCCGCTCATCGCGTAGCGCATCTTGTCGCCGGGAAGCGCAAACGCACGAGCGGCAACGGCAGCGCCAAGGCCTGCGCCGATGAATTCGCGACGGCTGAACATGGCAGAACCTCCTAATAAATGAGACTGAAGCCGTGGATGCTAGCACACTACGAAGGGGCGAACCGCTCCTTCGCGCGCTCCTGAGCCTTTCTGGCTTCTTCGTCGCGATCGCGCGGTGGCGCGCTGGTTTTCAACGAGTGGATGAGACGACGCGCGGCGGCGGTGACTTCGTCGACGGCGAGGTTGAACGCGTCTTCATTGGCGCGCGATGGACGATTGGCGCCGCTCAACTTACGGACAAACTGCAGCGCCGACGCGCGAATCTCATCGTCTGTGGCCGGCGGCGCAAAGTTGGCGAGGGTCTTGATGTTGCGACACATGGGACTAATTTAGAGCTTCAGCGTGCGGGTGGCAACTAGGGCCGAATCGTGCGTGGGTCACCAGGTCTGCTTGAGGATTTCTGTGGTCAACGAATCCGTGAGCCCAGAGAACAAGTTCGCCGTTCCACGTGTCGGGAATCTCCACGCGATAAATCCCACCCTCGTATTGGCCGAACGACGCCCGCGCGCCTGGAAGCGCGTCGAATGTTGGATCGTCGTTCTGCCACACCGCATCCGGACAAGGAACAGCCGTGAGCGCTGGGCCGCCCACCGCAGCCCGAGTGGATGTGGTCGACGACATGATGACCACGACAGCCGCGGCTCCGATGGCGCCGACTAATCCAGACCGCACGGTATCGCACATTGCAGGAAAAAACCTGAGACCGCGCGCTGAAATTGATTGGTATTCCATTGACTTGAGGCGGGGGCGATGTTAGAACGGGGCACTAAATATTCAACGGCCTCGGTGACAACCCGTGCGCGGTCACACGTGCAAGGAGACACCTCATGAGCGGCGTTCTGAAATCGGCAATTCTGTGTGTGCTCTGCAGTCTCGTCGCGGTTCCCGCCTGGCCCCAGGAATTTCGAGCGACGGTCAGTGGTCGAATCACCGATCCCGACGGACTTGCCGTGCCTGGAGCCACAGTCAGCGCCAGGAATACCGCCACAAATGAAGTGGCGACCGCCGTCACCAATAGCGACGGTCTGTACTCCCTGCCCTTCTTGAGACCCGGCGTCTACACCCTGACCGCAGAGATCGAAGGCTTCCGGAAACACACTCAGGAAAATATGCAGTTGCAGGTCGGCCAGAACCTCAACCTGAACATCGCGCTACAGGTTGGCCTGCGAACCGAAGCGGTCACCGTCACGGCTGACGCGCCGCTTCTGGAGTCGACCAACGCCGATCGCGGCATGGTGATCGAGAACCTTCGCGTCACCGAGCTGCCGTTGAACGCGCGCAATCCGTTCATGTTGTCGTACCTGTCGCCTGGCGTCACCTACAACGGCCCGGCCATTTATCAACGACCGTTCGACAACGGCGCCATTGCCGACTGGTCGATCAACGGCGGTCAGAACCGGAATAACGAGTTCCTGCTCGACGGCGCGCCGAACAATTCCATTCAAGGCGGCAACAACATCGCCTACGTCCCACCGGTGGATGCGGTCGAGGAATTCAAGATCGTCACCAACAGCTACGACGCGCAGTATGGTCGGACGGCGGGCGGCGTCATCAACGTGTCGCTGAAGTCGGGAACCAACAACCTTCACGGCAGCATTTACGAGTTCGCGCGGCGGAAAGCGTTCGACTCGAACGAGTACTTTTTCAAGGTGAACAAACAACAGAAGCCGGCACACAAGCTCGACCAGTACGGGTTCGTCACGAGTGGCCCGGTACGTATTCCCGGCATGTACGACGGCCGGAACCGGACGTTCTTCATGATCAACTACGAGGGATACAAAGAACTCACGCCTAACCCGGCTACCTACACGGTCCCGGACGAAGCGCAACTCCGCGGCGATTTCAGCAATCTCCGCGACGCGCAGGGCCGGCTCATCACTATCTACGATCCGGCGACAGGCCGTCTCGAGAAT
>JANMJM010000234.1:0-2900 GCA_031371345.1 Vicinamibacteria bacterium | reverse complement strand
CGGGCCCACGCTCGAACGGCTCGCCGAGCTGGGTTGCGACAGCGCGCAAGGCTCATTCATTTCGCCGGCGCTCGACGGATCCGAGGTGGGCGAATGGCTGCGAAAACGCAGTCAGCAGGTGACGAAGTCCTGATTCCCGCGCTTCTTTCCGGCATTCTGCTCGCCCTCAGTTTCCCGCGCTACGGTCATCCCGCGTTTGCATGGATTGCGCTCGTTCCGCTCATCGTCGCGCTCTTCGAGCGGCGGGCCGGCTGGCCTTCGTTCCGGCGGCAGCGCGCCGCGTGGCTTGGACTGATTACCGGCGCCGGATATTTCGGGGGTACGGTGTACTGGACCGGCACCACGGTGCGGCAGTTTGGCGGGCTCAGCTGGCCGATCGCCGCGCTGGTGGCTGCGATGCTCGTGGCCTACCTCTCGCTGTTCCCGGCGCTCTTTGCCGTCGCGCTTGGATGGCTGGGATCGCGTCTTGGCCGCCGCGCC
The DNA here is from genome assembly GCA_031371345.1 of Vicinamibacteria bacterium. Lineage (GTDB taxonomy): Bacteria > Acidobacteriota > Vicinamibacteria > Vicinamibacterales > JAMQPK01 > JAMQPK01. The sequence goes on along the minus strand of JANMJM010000234.1, from coordinate 2,420 downwards.
ATTTTGCTCGCGCCCGCCATTTGGGTGACCACCGAACTAGGGCGTACCTATTTCTGGAGCGGCTTTCCCTGGCTTCTGCTCGGCTACAGCCAGACAACCGTGCTGCCCGTCGCGCAGCTTGCCAGCGTCGTCGGCGTGTTCGGCCTGTCGGCGCTCGTCGCGCTCGTGAGCGCCGCGCTCGCGTATTTCGTCGTCTCGCGTTCGGCCGGCTCGATTGCCACGGTCGGCGTTGCCATCGCATTGATGCTGAGCGTGGTGCTCTGGGGCAACCATCGGCTCGCCTCCGGCACGTTGAACCAACAAGGCGCTCCGGTGCGCGTCGGTCTCGTGCAGGGCAACATTCCGCAAGATCAGAAATGGGACGAGCGGCAAGCCAACGCGATTCTTCATACCTATCTGTCGATGACTCGCGACGCGGCGCGTCAGGGCGCAAGGCTCATCATCTGGCCCGAGTCGTCGACGCCGTTTTTTTACGAAGAAGATCGATTTGGCGGCGACCAGGTGCGCCAGGTCGTCAAAGAGACGGGTATCGAGCTGTTGCTCGGCAGCGATCAGCTCGAGCACACGACGCCGCCGAAGTATTACAACTCGGCATTTTTAATTCGCCCCGACGGCTCGCTTGCGGGCGTGTATCGCAAGATGCACCTGGTGCCGTTTGGCGAGTTCGTGCCGCTGAAGCCGCTGCTGTTTTTCGTGGGACCGCTCGTGGAGCAGGTCGGCGGCTTCGAGCCCGGGCAGTCGATGGTGATGCTGCCCACACGGTACGGAAAAATCAGCACAGCCATTTGCTACGAGATTGTGTACCCTGGCTTAGTACGCGGCTCCGTCCTCGAAGGCAGCCAGTTACTCACGACGATTACCAACGACGCGTGGTACGGATACTCGTCGGCACCCTATCAACATTTCCTGCAGGCCTCGATGCGGGCGATCGAGCAGGGTCGCTATCTGGCGCGCTCGGCGAATACCGGCATCAGCGGCATCGTCGATCCGTATGGCCGTGTGGTGGCGCAATCGAAGATCTTCGAGCGCACGACGCTCGTCGCCGACGTCAGGATGATCGACGTTCGGACGGTCTATGGCACAATCGGGGACGCATGCGCATACGCATGTGCGTTGTTGACGGCTGCCGCCCTCGCGTTTGCGTATCGAACTAAAGCCGGCAGCTCGTAGCTCTATAGGAGACACATTGGCCCTCGCTATCGACGAAGTAATCCGCAAGTATCAGGACCTCGTGAGACGCGCTTCCGATCTCCGGAGTTATCTTTGAGGCCGCTCGACCTGCCGAAGAGCTCGCCCAGATAGAAGCCCGCGCCTCCGCCCCCGACTTCTGGAACAACCAGGCCGACGCGCAGAAAGTTCTCCAGCGGCGCCGCCGCGTCGAGGAAGAAGTCGAGCTGGTCAACAAGCTGAAGACAAAAGCCGACGACCTCGCGGTTCTCGTCGACTGGTCCGGCCAGGGCGAAGACGTGCTCGCTGACCTGTCGCAGGGCGTCGAAGATTTTTCACGCGTCGTCGATGCCGGCGAGATCAAGAAGATGCTGGGCGGCGAGCACGACCGCGCAAATGCCATCCTCACCATCCATCCAGGCGCCGGCGGAACCGAGTCGCAGGACTGGGCCGAGATGCTCATGCGCATGTACGTGCGATGGTTCGAACGTCGCGGTTTCAAACGCGAGGTCATTGATCACCAGCCGGGCGACGAAGCCGGCCTCAAGAGCGTCACGATGACCGTGACGGGCGACTTTGCGTATGGCCTGCTGTCGGCCGAGGCCGGCGTCCACCGCCTCGTACGCATTTCTCCCTTCGATCAGGCGGCACGACGCCACACGTCATTCGCCTCGGTGTATGTCTGGCCGGAACTGGCCGACGATACCGAAGTTGAGATCGACGAGAAGGACATCCGCGTCGACACCTATCGATCGAGCGGCGCAGGCGGCCAGCACGTCAACGTGACTGACTCAGCTATTCGCATTACTCACATGCCGACGGGCATCGTCGTCTCGTGCCAGAACGAGCGCTCACAGCATCGCAACCGCGACTCGGCGATGAGGGTTCTGCGATCGCGGCTGTTCGACATGCGGATGAAGGAGCAGCAGGCCAAGCTGGATCAGATCGGCGGGACGAAGAAGCAGATTGCCTTCGGCAGCCAGATTCGGAGCTATGTGCTGCATCCGTATCAGCTGATTAAGGATCATCGGACGAAGTTCGAAGTTGGCGACGTGAATCGCGTCCTCGACGGCGATCTCGACGGGTTCATCAAGGCGTACCTGATGCAGAAGGCCTCGGGGACACTGGGGCAGCCTTCTGCGGCCGACGATGATTAGGGTTAAGGGGAAATGGGCAAGGGGTAAGTAAACGCGCTTTCCGTTTGCCCCTTACCCTTTACCCATTGCCATGCTGCGTCAGTGAGGGAAGTCGGT
>JANMJM010000225.1:0-7634 GCA_031371345.1 Vicinamibacteria bacterium | reverse complement strand
CAGCCGTGTAGGTTTCATTCTTAACTTCGGCGAGGCCATACGCGGGCGGGAGGACGAGGGGAGTGTTCTTGCCGTCCTGGTTGTACCGTGGGTCGTATTTGCCAGGACCCCAGGAGCCATAGACCGTTTTTTTATCCGCAGAGAGTACAGGCGACAGAGCGATGATGGCGCCGACGTTCAGATCGCGATTTGGCCAGCCGTCTTTCCGGTGTCCGATCCCTGGCATGAGCGAATTGTCCACGGTGGAATGACAAAGCGCGCACGTGACGCCAAGCCGTGTGATGTGATTGTTGGCATCCACAGTGGCTTGGAGCCCGACGACGGCATTGAGCTTCAGCAGCGCGACCGTCGTCGCGGGACTCTTGAGATCGACCTTCTCGAGGATGCCGGCGGGCAGTACGTCCGCGTCCACTTTCAGGCCGACCTTGAGCGCAGTCGTCGGATCGACGTTCTTCTCCACAACCTCATTGAGACGGAGCGTGTCGGTCCAGAGCTGTTCGTCACCGAAGGTCTCGAAGCGGAAAACGCGTTGGCCCTCCGCGATGTCGGCGGCTGACGACTCCTGCTTGGTCTGAGGTTCCGCGGTCGCTACGGCAGGTGCCTCGGCAGCCGGCTTCGTCGTTGCGCATGCGCTGAGTGCCGTTGCCACGGTGAACAGGATGCCGGCCGAGGCTGCCATGCGGACGTTCTTTCGTAGGGTTGGACTCGTCATGTGTTTTCCTTCTGGACTGATGCGGGTGAGCAAGATACGTAAGAGTTAACTTGCGTATCTTGCAAATCACGAGCCGTTAAACACAAGGGTTCTTGGCGAGTAAACTGCACAGGCTGTGGTCGACGGCTTTCTTAATGCGTAAATGGTTTCGCGAACGGTCTGCCGGAGGTCCAGCTGTAGCTTTCGACGACACCAGAAGCGTTCTACAACCGCCACCCGGATCTCAGTCGCCACGTACTCAAAATGTTTAGACAACAACTCCTCGATACGGGCCGTGGGCGCATTGTCAGTCTTCTCCAACGCGGGCCACTGACGGTGGACGACATGGCCTCCACGCTGGAGCTCAGTGCGAGCGGCGTACGGGCACAGATCACCGCAATGGAGCGGGATGGCGTTGTCCAACGCGTGGGCAGGAGGCCGGGAACAACCAGGCCGTCGCGAATCTTTGAGCTGACACCCGAGGTCGAGCAACTGCTGTCGCGGGCGTATATTCCGTTGCTCACCCAGCTGGTTGACGTGTTCGCGAAAGGACTGCCCGCGCGCCAGGTAGATGCGCTATTGCGCGAGACCGGGAGAAAGCTCGCCGGTGCGCTTTCCTCCGGACGCCCGTCCGGTACTCTGCTATCCCGTATCACTGCGGCCAGCGAACTGCTCAACGGGCAACTCGGCGCCGTGACGCACGTTGAGCAGAACGGCGGTTACGTGATCCGAGGTGAGGGGTGCCCGCTATCGGCCTTGACCGGGAAACATCCCGCGGTATGTCACGCCATGGAGAGTCTCGTGAAGGAATTGGTGGGCGCCTCTGTTCACGAGTGCTGCGAGCGCGCACAGCGACCTCGTTGTTGTTTTAAGATCAAGGCAAAATCGAAGGAATCGCGCTGACCGACGGAGCGGCATGAGATCGGGGCGTTCACATCGACCATGCATGAGAGTGTCAGTCGACTTCCGCGGCCGCACGACGCAGGACCTCGGCTGAATGGTGGAAACGCTTCAATTCGTCAGCGTCCATCTCTGGCTCCAGCACGTCTGTCGCGCCTTGGACACCGACGATGGTCGGCAACGATAGCGCAATATCTTTGAATCCGAACGCCCCTTCTTGGACGCGCGAGACTGTCAACACCCGGCGTTCGTCGCGAAGCACGCACCGCAGTAAGTCCGCAGTCACCAATCCAATCGCGTGGTTGGTGGCGCCCTTACGCCGAATGATTTCCTGAGCCGCCTGTCGCACTTCCTGGGCCACCGTGGCTTCGCGATCTGCGATCCAGTTGGGCCACGCTCTCAATGGAATGCCTGCGATACGTGCAACCGACCAGAGGATCACTTCGGAATCACCATGCTCGCCGACTACGTGAGCGTGGATGGAATGTGGATCGACATGAACGACGTGGCTGATGATCTGCTTCAAGCGTGCCGAGTCGAGCATGGTTCCGGTACCGATGACGCGGGCTGCAGGGAGACCAGAGACTGCGGTCATCGTTCGGGTAAGAACGTCAACCGGGTTGGTCACCATGACGATCGTGCCTCGATAACCACGCAGTTGTTCGCCGATCGTTTTGATCACGCCGACATTGTCACGCAGCAGTGCGAGGCGCGATTCGCCGGCATGCCCACCGCGGCCCGCGGCCACAACAATTGCATCGGCATCCTTCATTTCCTGAACCGCAGCGGTCCGTACCGTCGCCGACGGATAGAATGAAGCTCCGTGCGCCAAATCCATAGCCTCGCCCTCTGCGACCTCTTTACGAACGTCATCGAGGAGCAGTTCGTCGGCAATGCCCGAGTGAAGCGTCGACATGGCGACGCTTGCTCCGACCCATCCGGTACCAATTACTGCGATGCGTCTCTTCATCAACGTGTAGACATCCTACGAGAAAAGGCTCGAGGCCGAGCACATGCGGCGATAGACGAGCTTCCAGCTTCCAGCCTCGAGCTACCAGCTTCGAGCAGCTCAAAACTACTGGTAGCTGAGAGCTGGCACGACTGGCGTCAGAACTCGAAACGTAATCCAATCTGCATCTGGCGCGGGGCGTTGGCCAGCGTGGTCACGCGCCCGAAGTTGGCACTCGTGATGGTCGAGTCCGGGGCGCCCCAGATTGTGCGATTGAGCAGGTTGAATATCTCGAACCGGAATTCCACGCGCGTCTTCTGAACAGCGAACGTGCGCGCGATCGACACATTCTCCGTAAGGAACCATGGGCCCCGCTCATGCGGATTGCGAACCTTCGCGTTCCCGAACTCCGCCGTCAGCACGCCCGCTTTGTAGCCGTTCAGTTGCGCGACCGTGTCGACCGGAATGGGATTGAATTTTTTGGGATCCCACCAGAGATCGACGAGCGGATCGAACTTGTCGCCTTTCGTCGAAGCACGCCACCCCGTGTCGTCGAGCACTGTCAGGCGATTCTCGCCACCGAAGAGCGGCAGATTGTAGCCGGGAGACACCGCCAGTGGGAAACCGGAGGCATAGGAGTGAACGCCCGCCACGCGCCAGCCACCCACGATTGTCGACAGCACGCCCTGCGTGAGAAACGGTTTATCGCGACCGAAGGGCAGCTCGTAGCTGTAGTTCAGTTTGATCCCGTGCGTCTGATCGAACGCCGACAGGCTGTATTCCGCGTCTCGATTGAATTGATTCATCGCGCGGCCGTCACCGGCGTTGGCGCGATCGGATCGCAGCGTCATCGTTTTCGAGAACACATACGAAGTGAGGAAAGTGAGCCCCGATGCGTATCGCTTCTCGCCTCGAAGAACGAACGCGTGATAGCTCGATCGGCCGCTGCGGTCGCCGCCGTCGGCGCCGGTGTTGATGTCGAGGTACTGCGGGTAGGGACGTAGGGCCTGTCGCACCGATTGCGAGTCAGGGAATCCCGCGTACGGGTAGGGGATTCCGGCCTGGCGCGCGAGCGTTGAATCCATGCGCGAATTCAGCAGGTTGATGGCGCCAGCCGACCCGTACTGCCGCACGAAGCCATAGAAGGTGTCGGGATTGATCTGATTCAAGCTGAGCAAGTTGGTCGTCAGATGTCGCCCGAGCTGCGCGTTATAGCCCGCCTCCACCATGAATCGGCCGGGGAGCTGCCGCTGGAGGTTGAGCGTCCACGAGTAATACTCCGGAAGGCGACCCGCATCCTCGGGCTGCCAGTAGGGGATGTTGCTGCCATTCAGTGTCTGAGGCACGAGGAAGGGTGGTGCCGGCCACGAAGGCCAGCCCGCATCCCAGTTGAAGGCGGAACTGGCGGGAAAGGCCGGGGCCGTCACGTTATACCCGCCGATGAAGCCATTCCAGTGTGAGCTCCCTCCGGTGTTCTTCACGGACCCGAAGGTGCGCGAGGTGGTCAAACGAACAACGGTATCGTCGTTCACGCTGTAGACCACTCCGACACGTGGGCTGAAACCCCACGGCCACGCGTCGTACATGGTCTTTTTTCCCGTGCGCCCCGGGCCGGTTCCCGCGAACTCCGATGCGCCCAGCCGCCCGCCCGCTGCAGGGTTCGGCAGGTTCGGATTGAAGTTTGAATACCCATCGGGGAAGTGACCTTCAAATGTGGGCGGCGTGTATTCGTACCGCATGCCGTAGTTGAAGGTGAGCTTGCCGTTCACGCGCCAGTCGTCTTGCACGTAGCCCGAGTAGTAACGCCAGCGATCGGACACGTAGCGGTTCGTGGTGATCTCGGAAGACTGCACCTCGCCAAGGAGGAACGACGCAAACGCATTTCCCGTGGCGCCAGTCGCGTCGAGCGTCCCATTGGGCAGGAAGCCCGCGGTCGCTCCGCGGTTGAAATTGTAGGTGCCCGCGGCCGTATGCCAGCCGTATCCGTCGTAATGGTCCTCCTGAAAGATGAAGCCGAACTTCCACGTGTGTTTCGCCTTCACCCAGGTGAGGTCATCGGTGAGCGCCCACAAATAGTTGCCGGAACCGCCCCACTCGGATCGGCCCCAGTCGAGATACTCGTGCGAGAAATCAATCAGCGGAAAGAGCAGCTCCGGACCGGGCACGTTTTTCAGCCCGATTTTTGTGCCCCATCCCTGGTCGCGATTGAACGACGCGCGGAGCTGCCACCAGTTGTTATGCCCGAAGGTCACACGATTGAGGAGTGTCGGACTGACCACGCGATCCCAGTTCAAGCGGAAGACGTAGGTGTGCGAGTCCTCGTCCCGGAAATTGTTCAGCGGGACAGGCAGTCCACCGGACGGCCCGCCGCTTGGTGGAATGACGAGCACTTCGCCCCAGTGCATGAGAAACCCGAGACGATCCGCATTCGAGAGATTGTGATCGAGCTTGACGCTGAACTTGTTCCACGGATTTGTGTTGATGGCATCCCCGGGCGTGTACACGAAATTGTTGCGCACACCCGGCAAGTCCGGCCGCATCGTCGCCAGCTTGATGACCTCACGTGAGATTTGGCTGAACCGCGCGGGCGGAATCACATTTCCTGGAAATGGATCGCGGATGAAGCCAGGCCCATTCGGATTCACGCGCGTGGTCGCCGGGTCGTAGATGGGAATGAGATTGCCATTGGCGTCGCGCCACGCGGAGAAGTCGCCGGCGTACATTGCCGAGGTCGGGATTGTGGCGAACGTGGGCGCCGCGGCGGTTTTGTTTCGGTATGCCTCGTAGGACGCGAAGAAGAACGTGCGGTCGTGTCCGTTGTAGAGGCCCGGCACCATCACCGGTCCGCCGAAGACGCCACCGAAGTCGTGCTGCTCGAGTGGCGGCTTGGGCCGGCCGAGCGCCTTGCTGAAGTAGTTGATCGTATCGAGCGCATCATGGCGAAAAAACTCGAATGCCTTGCCTTGCCACCTGTTTGTGCCCGATCGCGACACGAAGCTCACCGCGCCGCCGCCGGCGTGCCCGAACTCGGCTTTGAACCCGTTCGAGTCGACTGCGAACTCCGTAATCGCTTCGACCGAGGGAGAGTTCAGCGTCGTCCACAACCGCTGCTCGAACGGTGCGCCCGGTGTCGCCGATACCCCATCGACCGTCAGGTCCCAGCCGCCTTCCTGCCCGCCTCCGATGACGATATTGCCGCGTGCACCGTCGCCGCTGTTTCCGGCTTTGACTTCCGGCGCGATCAGGCTGAGGTCGAGTGGCGAACGGAGTTGTCCGCCGACGACCAGCGGCAGATCCTGGATGAATTTGCTGCTGATCGCCGTCGTCACCTTTACGCTGTCCCGCTGTATCTGCCGTAACTCTCCGGTCACGGTCACGGCGTCCAGCAACCCGCCGACGGCAAGCTGCGCATCCACTCGGACCGTACCGCCTGCAGTGACCTCGATATTCTCGATCGTCGTCGTCTGAAAATTCGCGACGGTGACGACAATCACGTAGCCGCCAACGGGCAGTTGGGCAATCGTGTAGGAGCCTTCGTGCGAGGTCGTGACCTGCCGCTCGAAGTTGGTGGCGACGTGAACCGCTTTAACTGTGGCGTTGGGGATGATCGCCGCTTGCTGATCGGTGACCTGCCCGGTAATGGTTCCGCGATCCGTCTGGGCGTTTACGCCGGGGGTGAAAGCGAGGACGCAGGCGACGACGGCCGCGATACGCAGAGAACGAGCGATGAACATAAGGCTCCTTTGAGAAGCGGTCATCAAAGCCCGAAGATGGCGGCTATCGTGTTCTTCAACGGAGCGGCTGTCAAGATCGAACCGCGTCACTCTGTTGCCCATGACGCTTACGCTCGAATAGGCCGATAATCAAGAAGACTGGCACGAAGCCAGCAGAAGGAGAGCGTGAATGTCAAAAGGCAAGTCGATGAAGAAAGAGCAGAAGAAGCCGAAGAAGAAACGCTAGTCGTCTTTCCAGAAGACGCGCTCGCGCGATTGGCCCTCAATTGACCGTCCGGTCCATTGAGGGCCTTTTTTGTGCCCGGGGCGGTGCTGCTTGGACAGGTAGACTGAGGCGATGAACCTTTATATGGTCCGGCACGGTCAAACAGCCTCAAGTCGAGAGAACCGTTTCACTGGAAGCTCCGATCCTCCGCTCACCGCTGTCGGCGAAGAGATGGCACAGGCGTTCGCTCGGGCTTACGCGTCGGTGGCGTGGGAGGCCATCTATACGAGCCCGATGCTGCGTGCTCGTCAAACCGCCGATCCCTTGTCCCGACTTAGTGGCGTTCCGACGACCCTCGAAGATGGATTGAAGGAAATCAGTTACGGCGAGTGGGAAGGCCTGCGGCAAGAAGAGGTCAAGCAGCGATGGCCAGAGGCCTTCGAATATTGGGCCGACGATGTCGCAAGCCGCGGGACTCCTGGAGGAGAAACAGCCTTTCATGTGGCAGCACGCGCCATGCGCGTGGTGGAGGCCATCCGCTGCCGGCATCATCAGGGCAACGTGCTCATCGTCTCGCACAAAGCCACGCTGCGCGTGATTACCTGCGCATTGCTCGGTTTAGACGTGCGATTGTTCCGTCAGCGAATCGCGCAACCGGTTTGTGCAGTCACGATGTTCGTGGCCACGGAGTCCACGTCGCTCCTAACCCTCCTCGGCGATCGCTCGCACCTCTCGGAAGAACTCAGGAATCAGGAAGGCACCTGACCGCGCGTCGCTAAAAGTTCTTGACGCAGCCCACGACGGAGGCCTATAAGTCCCGCGATGTAATCCGTTACATGATCTCGGTGTTTGACGAGGAGGACTGATATGAAGGTGCTCAGGACTGTAGTCACCTCGATGCTGTTGGTCATCGCGTTCGACGTGGCACTCGCGGCACAGCAATTCAGCGGGACGCTTCGCGGAACGGTGCAAGACTCGACGGGCGCCATCGTGCAAGGCGCGGAAGTATCGGTCGTTGATATCGCCACCAACGATGTACACACGATCGTCACCGACCAGACAGGCAGCTATGTCGTCCCGCAGCTGAAACCTGGTTTTTATCGAATCATCGTCAAGAAACCCGGCTTCAAAACTCCCACCCTGGATCAAGTCAAG
>JANMJM010000223.1:0-7264 GCA_031371345.1 Vicinamibacteria bacterium | reverse complement strand
GACATTGCCCTCGGCGATGAAGACCGCAGCGCCATCTTTCGCATCTCGGAGAAGAGCAATCGCCGGCACGAGCGGCATGTTCGATCGTTGCTCGGCGTCGATCTCGACGGCCACCTGCGTGCCTGGCGCGAGATCGGTGGGCGCGTCGAATGCGAGTGCCACCGGAATGGTGGTGGCCCCTGGCTCGGCTTCTGGACGACCGGTCACGCGCAATAGTTCCTGCGTCGCGCGCCCTTCGGCAACCACACGCGCCGAGGCGCCGAACGCCAACCGTTTGGCATCGGCGATGGCCACCGTGGCCATCACCTGCACTTGTTTTGGATCGAGGATGCGAAGGATGGGATCGTCGTCGGCGGCGCCAACCATATCGCCCGGGTTGTGAAGGCGCTGCGACACGATGCCGTTGAACGGGGCGTGGAGAGAAGTATTCCTGCCGTGCGCTTCGGTCGCGCTCTGAGTCGCGCGCGCGGCTGCCAGCTCGGCGTCGGCGTCGTTTGCTTCGCGGTCGGCCGTATCGGCTTCCATCCGCGAGGCCGCGCCCCGCTCCACCAAATCGTGAACCCGGCCTTGCTGCGTCTTCGCATTTTTCGCACGCGCTTCAGCCGCTCGCATCGTTGCAGCGCCAGCGGCCGACTCGGCAGGCAGCGAGGGAAATTCGAAGCGGACGAGGAGCTCGCCGCTCTTCACGGCGTCGCCAACCTTCTTGGTGATTTCCGCAATGCGCGCCGGCTGCGGCGCAACAACCCCGACTTCAGCGCCCGGCAGCGTTGTCACCTGCCCGGTCGCGCTGACGAGGCCGCGGATATTTCCGAGCTGGACGGGCTCGGTGGTGACAGGAACGACGAGGTCGGCTTCTGTGTCTTTGGTGGGTTGACGCGTGCAGCCAGGCGTTGCGGCCACCAACAGCAGCACGACAAGCGTCAACGGAAGTGGGCGCGCAGTCCAGGACATGCGGTCCCAGAATCGCACGAAACGGCGCTAGTGCGCCAGGTTGGGAAGCTCTTCGGTCGTCGGCTTTCGCAGCGGCTTGATGATGAAGTCGAGCTTGTTGAACACGCGCTCGTAGCCTTCTTGTTTATAAATCAGGTGAGCATGGTTCCGGTTGATGATTTCAATGTCGCGATCGTCAAGATTCGGGAGGCCTGTCAGCACCACGACCGTGAGATTGACGAAGCGATCGTCGAGCCGCATCAGCTCGAGCACTTCGAGTCCCGAGCGATTGTCGTCGAGCGCGATATCCAGGACTAAGGCGTCCAGCACGGCGTGCGATTCTTTCAAACGCTTGAATGCCGAATCGGGATCCGACGCCATCAGCACGTCGTAGCCATACATGGTGAAAAAGTCCTCGAGCATGTTCCGCACGGTGAGTGCGTCTTCCACGATCAGGACGGTTCGCCTGGGCTTCAGCGGCATATAGGGCATTTCTACAAGTTGGATGCCAAGGCCCATAGCCACTCCGTCGAGTCGCAAGAGTCCTATGAGTGCGCCGAAGTGTGCCGGCTTAGCACACGTTTTCTCCAGTTTTGTGGGCTACCGCGCGAGGTGAAGAGGCACGCTAAGTCACACACACGCCGTGTGATACGATTCGCTCCTCGATGCCATTCCGCGCTGTCATAGGCCACCGGCGCCTGCTGGACCTGCTGTCACGATCGGTGGCGGGCAAGACCCTTCCGCCGAGCGTGATTCTGGCCGGCCCAGACGGCGTCGGCAAACGGCTGACGGCGACGGCGATCGCGCAGGCGCTGAACTGTTTGGCGCCCATAACTGGTTCTGGGGACGGTCAACTGGCGATCGACGCGTGTGGTGAATGCAGCGTCTGCCGTCGTATCACGCGCGGCATCCATCCGGACGTGCACGCGATCGTGCCCGGCGAGACCGGGTCGATCAAAGTCGAGCAGGTGCGCGAAGCTATCGATCGGACCATGTACCGCCCGTTCGAGGGCAAACGGCGCGTCACCATCATCGATAACGCCGACGCCTTGATGCACGGCGCACAAAATGCCTTGCTGAAGACGCTCGAGGAGCCCCCGGCTTCGTCGGTGTTCCTTCTGATCACGTCGCGCCCCGATTCCTTGCTGCCCACGGTTCGATCGCGTTGCTCAGTACTTCGTTTTGCGCGGCTCGCTGCGGGTGATGTGGCAGCGGTGCTGGAGCGCGATCACAAATACGAGAGACGTGAGGCGCTGGCCGCCGCAGCCGCAGCCGATGGTAGCGTGCGGCGCGCGCTCGAGATTCAAGGCGGCGATGTGGCCGATGCGCGCACGACCGTCGGCGAGCTGCTTCGTGAGGCCCGCCCAGGTCGCGACGCACGCGCGCGCCTCGAGGGGGCAAAGGATCTGCTGAAGGGCGGAGGAACCGTGGCGTCCGAGCGGGAGCATCTTGGCGTGCAGCTGCAGGCACTGGCCTCGATGATTCGAGATCTCGGCGTTCTCTCGACCGGCGCCGATGTGCGGCTGCTCGCGAACGTCGATCTTCGCGACGAGCTTGCCGCCTTAGCGACGTCTTTCGATAGTCATCGTGCGCTTCGCGTGTTTGGGGCCGTCGATCGAGCCTACGACGCGTTGGATCGGAATGTCAGTCCAAAAGTTGTCGCCGACTGGTTGTCGCTGCAACTATAAATAGATAGATAAGGCTGTGTCTGTGAATGAACCCACTCGCTACGTCTCGGTGAAATTTTCGCCCGTGGGGCGGGCGCAAACCTTTCTTCTGGCCGATCTCGGGGTGGGTCCTATTTTAGCAACGGGCGATCGGCTCGTCGTGCAGACCGACGCCGGCGCGGCCGTGGGTACGGTAGTACCGACGATCCGCGGCGTCGCCGAGCGTCACAAAATCCCGGCAGATACTCCCCACAAAGTTATCCGGAAGGCGACCGCAGAAGATGTGATCGTGAAATTAAAGCGGCAGCAGCGCGAACAGGAAGCGCATCGCTTGGCGCTGCTGAAGATTCGCGAGCGCGGTCTCGAGATGAAGTTGACGCGAGTGGAGCAGTTGTTCGACGGCTCACGGATGATCTTTTACTTTACAGCCGAGGGGCGCGTCGATTTCCGTGAGCTCGTGCGTGAGCTCGCGTCGGAATTCCATACGCGGATCGAGATGCGGCAGATTGGCGCTCGCGACGAAGCCAAGCTGCTTGGGGGATACGGATCGTGTGGCCGCCCGCTGTGCTGTACTACGTGGCTGAATACATTCGAGCCTGTGTCGATCAAAATGGCCAAGCAACAGGACTTGAGCCTGAATCCGTCGAGGCTGTCCGGGCTCTGCGGACGGCTGAAGTGCTGCCTCCGCTACGAACTGCCGAACGCGAAAGGTGTGCGCGGCGGTGGATGTGGCGACGAAGGCGGCTGCAACAACCCGACTGGCTGTGGCACTGGATCGTGTGGATCGTGCGGCAGCGGTGGGTGCGGCAGCTGCTCGTCGCACGGATAGCAGCCCTCGTTCCTCGTCCCCATGTTGCCTCGCATAGCGATCACGGCCGGCGACCCGGCCGGCATCGGCCCGGAAATCGCGGCGAAGGCGGCGTCCGACTCTCGCGTGCGCCAAGTGTGCGTCCCGTTGATTTACGGGACCGACGAGCCGTTCGCCCCGGGCGTATTATCTGCAGCAGCCGGACGGGCGGCTTACGAAGCGATTGCGCGCGCTGTCCGCGACGCGCAGAGCGGCTCAGTTCAAGCGCTCGCAACCGCGCCTATTAATAAGGAGGCACTCGCGCTCGCGGGCCTTCCATGGCGGGGCCACACCGACATGCTGGCGGCCCTCACGAATACTCCAAACGTTGCCATGATGTTCTGGTCGGAGAAGCTTCGAGTCGTGCTGGCGACGATTCACATTCCCTTGTCCGAAGTGCCGACTGCGCTCACCATGGACGTTGTGAAAGATATCGTTCATCTCACCCATCGCGAGTTGCCGCGGTTCGGCTTCGCCAAGCCGCGCTTGGCGCTGGCCGGGATGAATCCACACGCGGGGGAGCATGGCTTAATCGGGAGGGAGGATCTCGACGTCCTTCTGCCGGCAGTCGAGCAAAGCCGGGCCGACGGCATCGACATCGGCGGGCCGTTTCCCGGCGACACGATCTTTCTTCGCTCGCTCCAAGGCGAGTTCGACGCGGTCATCGCGTGCTACCACGATCAAGGGTTGATTCCGATAAAAATGGTTGCGTTCGGTGAAGCGGTGAACGTGACGCTCGGCCTCCCGATTATCCGCACGTCGGTCGATCATGGGACCGCGTTCGACATCACCGGCAAGGGAACGGCGAATCACGAGAGCATGGTGCAAGCCGTGCTGCTGGCGGCGAGGCTGGCTGACGCGTCATGACCGAGAAATCCGAGCGAGAGGCTGCGCAGAAAAATATCGCCGAGAATCGCAAGGCCTTCCACGACTATCACATCCTCGAGACGTTCGAAGCTGGTCTGGTACTGATGGGTACGGAAGTGAAATCGATTCGCGAGGGACGGGTGAACCTCCGCGACAGCTACGCGCGCACAGAGGGCGGCGAAGTGTTCGTGTACAACATCCACATTCAGCCGTACAGCCACCGCGGCTATGCCGATCACGACCCCCTTCGCAAACGCAAACTGCTGCTGCACCAGCACGAAATCCTGAAGCTGACTGGAAAAGTCATCGAGAAGGGGATGACGCTCGTGCCGGTGCGGATGTACTTCAAGAATGGGCGGGTCAAAGTGGCGCTCGGACTTGCCAAGGGCAAGCAGGCGCACGACAAGCGCGAAACCATCAAACGAAGAGAGGCCGATCGCGAAACCAGGGCGGCCGTCAAGCAGCGGCGATGAGGCAGAAGATTCTCGTCACAGGCGCCGGGGCCCAGCTCGCGGGGGCGGTTGTCACCGAATTCGCGGGGACCGCAGATGTTCGCGCGTTACGCCATGGCGAACTCGACATCACAGACCTGTCAGCGGTCCGACGGGAGTTCGCGTCGTTCCGCCCCACACGTGTCATCAACTGCGCCTCCTACAACAACGTTGATGGAGCGGAGGACGATCCGGAGTCGGCGCTCGAGGCTAACACGTTCGGCGTCCGCGTGCTCGCACGCGCCGCCACGGAAGTTGATGCGACGCTTGTCCATTACAGCACCGATTTTGTCTTCGACGGCCGGACCTCGAGGCCCTACACGGAAGAAGATGCGCCCAATCCGGCAGGGATGTATGCGGCGTCCAAGCTGCTGGGAGAGTGGTTTGCGCTGGAGGTTCCGAAGGGATTCGTGTTGCGCGTGGCGAGCCTCTTCGGCGGCACGCCCGCGAAAAGCTCCGTGGACCGCATTATTAATGCCTTATTCGACGGACACGAAGCACGGGCGTTCGCCGATCGCACAGCGTCACCAAGTTATGTGGTCGACGTTGCCGCAGCCACGCGAGTCGTCCTCGAGCGAGGCGCCCCGGGGTTGTATCACTGCGTGGGCAGCGACCACTGCACGTGGTACGAGCTCGCGGTGGCGGCTGCGAAAATACTCGGGTGTGAGCAAACGGCGAAACTCATCGCAGTGCGGGTGGCAGACATCCCGCTGCGTGCCGCACGCCCCCAATACGCGGCGCTGTCGAACGCGAAGTTGACGGCCATCACGCCCATGCCGACGTGGCGCGACGCCCTGGAGCGGTACATTGCCGCGCGGCGATTACAACGCATTCCTCACTAGGCCGGCCACCATCTCGCCGATCGCCAGACACGACGTCAGCCCTGGCGAATCGATGCCCGCGACCTGTATCAACTTGGGTTGCTGCGCATCGCTTCGAATCATGAAATCGGCAAAAGACTCTCCCGCAGGATGAAGCTTCGCGCGAATGCCGCTGCCGGCGAGTCGGAGATCAGCGAGAGTCGCTTCGGGAATCAAGTGGCGCGTTTCCTCGAGAAACGTGTCCAGCGGCTGCCGGTCGTTTTCGTAATCAGCCTTCCCGCCCTGATATCGCGCCGTCGGCCCGATTAACACGTCTCCGCCGGTCGTGCGCGTGAGATGTGTGCCGAGTCCGTGACCTGAGGCGAGCGGCATCGGGTACACCAGTCCTTTCACGAGGTGGCATTTCGACCGCGTAAGGGCGGCATACTCGCCGCGGACCGGATAAATGCGGAACAGCTCGCCTCCCAGTATCCTCGACACATCGTCTGCATATAAGCCGGCAGCATTGACGGCGACGCGTGCCCGAAACGTTTCGCGCGAGGTCGTCAGTTCGAAATCGCCATCACAGATATCGCCCGCGTCGAGCGCGGTGCCGGGAAGCATCAATACGTCGCGATCATTGCAGTCGGCGGCCAACGCGCGCACGAGCGCCTCGGCTTCGACGATTCCTGTCGTTGGCGAGTAGATGCCCGGGAGTGGACGAACGTGGGGCTCGCGCCGCTGCACAAAATCCGGCTCCACGAACTCGAGATCGCGCGCGCCGTTTTCGTGCGCGCGCCGCATCAAGGCTTCGAGCTCGACCCGCTGCGACGGCTCCGCAAGAATAAGTTTTCCAATTCTGGCGTGGGCGATCCGGCGGGCTTCACAGAATTCGTAGAGACGTTGCTGCCCCTCGACGCAGAGCCGTGCTTTCAGCGATCCCGGCGGGTAGTAGATGCCGGCATGAATGACGCCCGAGTTATGGGTGCTCGTTTCCATGCCCGGACGCGGATGACGTTCAAGCAGGCAGACCGTCACGTTCGAAGACGCGATGGCACGTGCGGCGGCGAGTCCGACAACACCGCCTCCGATGACGGCGACGTCAACTGTGATCATGTATGGGGCGAAGCCACGCGATATATCATACGCAAGCGATGACACGTGTTCCATTACTCGACTTGAAGGCGCAGTACGAACCGATTCGCGAGTCGGTGCTCGAGGCCATCAATCGTGTCTGCGATTCGCAGCGATTCATCGGCGGCGATGAAGTCGAAGCGTTCGAGCATGAGCTTTCCGACATGCTCGGCGTGAACCATTGTATTGGCGTGTCGTCGGGGACCGATGCACTGCTGGCGTCATTGATGGCAGTCGGTGTGGGACCCGGCGATGAAGTCGTCACAAGCACGTACTCGTTTTTTGCCACCGCGGGGTGCGTCGCGCGGCTCGGTGCGCGGCCGATATTCGTCGACATCGACCCCATCACCTTCAACATCGACGCAGAGGCCGTCGATGCCGCGTGCACGTCGGCGACCAAGGCGATTATTCCCGTCCATCTTTTCGGTCTGGTCGCCGACCTGGACCCGATCATGAAGGTCGCGCGGCGCCGAGGCCTCGCTGTGATCGAAGATGCGGCGCAGGCCATCGGCGCCCGCCGAGACGGGC
>JANMJM010000193.1:0-4675 GCA_031371345.1 Vicinamibacteria bacterium | reverse complement strand
AACGACCGGTAGCTGAAGGTGTGCCTGTATCTCCTCGTTTATAGCCAGCATATAAGAACCGGTATCTACTAAAATATTTACCGGGAACCGTTTTATCTCGTCCTCCCCTATCAAATGCCGTTTGGCATTCAATTCGGCGCGTTCATCCAGAGCAAAATCGGCGTGCAGGGACAGCGGAACAACATCTTCCGCGCCGCGGATCCAGACGGCGGAACACCGCTGCGGCAGTTGAGCACCGTCGCGCTGAGGCTCGAGCCGTTTGGCACGCAGAAGGGTCAGGCAATCAACGTCGTGAACCTGCGTGCGAGCAAGACCTTCTCGCTCTCGAAGGGTCATCGCGTCGAGTTCGACGCCGACTTGTTCAACCTGCTGAACTCGAGCGCACCGATCACACTGAACTTCCAGTCGGGCCCAACCTTCGGGTATGCGACGGCGGTGGTGCCGCCGAGGATCGCGCGGCTTGGCTTGAAGTACAGCTTCTAACAGGCAAAAACGCAGGTTAAAACCAAGGGCCGTTAGTTGTTAGTTGTTAGTTGGTTGGTTGTTGGTTGCGGAGGGCGCAAACGCCACGAGTTGGCGAATTGTGCGTACAGAGCCACGCCGTCCTGTTGAAAACCTGTTGAAACTGGGTCCGGACCCAGTTGCAAAGCGGCGTGAAAGCCAGCGTCCTCTGCTGCCGCAGCATACGCGCCATTGGCCCGTGCTCGAGGCCGGAAGTTCGCCGGTTGGCGGCTAGACGGAATCATGGAGGCACCGTGCCGGGTCGACTCGCTCGGTTCCGCACCAGTTCCCGTCCGGTCGCGAGCACGAGTACGACCGTCGCCAGCACCGTAACGCCACACTTGAGCCATGGCATCCAGCGCGGGTCCACGCCGTCATAGAACACCATCGCGATGTTGCTCATGCCGTGGAAGAGCGCAGCGAGCATCACGCTGCCGCCGGTGCCGCGCACTATCCAAGTGAAGACGAACGCCTCCGCGATGACGAATATCGTCCAGGGCACGATGGGAACGTCGCTCAGCCACTGGTGCGGCAGCAGGATCAGCGGCCAGTGCCACACGGCGTGTAGGCCGCCGAGGATCACAGTCGCCGCAATCGCGTTGTAACGGGAGAGCAGACGTGGCAGGGCGTAACCGCGCCATCCGAGCTCTTCGCCCGCGGCAAAGAGGAAGACGATCCATGCGCCTGGCAAAGTGGCGCGCAACATCTCGGTGTTAATGCGCGCGAAGTGGAACAGGCCGAAGGCCGACGCGATGCCGACAACAAGCAGGCCCTCTGCAATCGGTATCCCGAAGACGGCCGCGTACCATGGCCATCTGACACGCCACTTCCACAGCCCGCGCACGAGCTCTCGCACACCCGTCTCGCCTTGTGTGACAGCCGTGGTGAACACTGCGGAGACCGTGGGGGCAAAGGCGCCCACGAGCGGCGCCCAGAAGTGGAAGGACTCCACACGGTCGAGGGCGAGCGAGGCCCAGAACCAGGCGAAGGCGAGGACGAAGTAAAGCGCCAGGGAATGGCGCTCCGCGAACGCTCTCATGTCTCGTCCCCTGATGTAATACCCAGGCGCCTGCGCGGAGCGCTGTTGGGGTGGGAGCGATCTCACGTTGGTCATCCAGGATTGGATGGTGTCTCTCTTGATGTGCACACAACAAGGGAGGACCGGTGGGATCGCCGCGCGATTGTACGTGGATCCTGGTGCTGTCGGGATTTCGAGTGGTGACCATGGCCGAGGCTGAGGGCGGTCGGCTGATGATTTGGATCGAACGGCGTGGCGTGCACCGCTACACCTGCAGCGGCTGTGGTCGGCGCATCGATCGCCCACAACATGCCGATCGGACAGGCCTTACAGTCCTCACTACCTGCGCGAGATGTCACGGAGAAAGCGCGACGCTTAAGGGTTCGTGCACGTGCCGTCGCTGTATTTCCAACACGAGACTCCCAAATTACTGCTGCACGCGCCGGTGCCGGTCGAGGTGCTGCTCGTGCCGTCATTACACATCGCGCCGACTTTCTCCCGTGGTTCTGGTGGGGTCGGAAGCCGCGCTAGAGAGAAATCGACGGTGGTATTTTCTGAAACGTTGACCGTCTTTGTCGCCGTCTCATAATTGCTGAAGGACGCGGAAACGCTGAACGTGCCAGAGGCAAGTCCCTTGAGTTCGTAGGTTCCGTTATTGTCACTGGAGGTGGATTTACCCGCATTGCTGCCGTCCAACACCGTGACGACAGTATTCGGAATTCTTCCGGATGGACCCGTCGTGCCGTCGTTGACGACGCCACTCAGCGTGAAGGTGGGTGGAGCCGGTGCCACGCCACTGCCGGAAAATCCAATCGTGTTCGTGCCGTTGGTCTGGTCACCGGTTACTGTCACGGTGCCGATGTAACTTTGTGTTTTGGCCGGCGCAAACCTGTTGATCACCTGTTGTGACCCACCTGCGGCTATTGTTCCGCTCGTCCAGTTTGGCGTAAAGACGGCCTCCAGGCCGCCCGTGATCGTAATCCCACTGATCGCCAGCGTTGAGTTTCCACTGTTCGTGATCGTGAGTGTTGCGATCGCAGTCTGCCCAACCGCGACGTTTGCAAATGCCAGGTTGCCGATCAACCCGATTATCCGCGTGGGGGTTGGCGTGGTCGTGGACGGTGAGGTGGGCGACATATTGGTCGTCGTTTTGCTGCCGCCGCAAGCCGCGGCCAAAACGGCAAGTAAGACAACACACCGGTATTTGAACGTTGACATCTTCCTAGCCTAGCGAATCAAGCGTGCGGTGTGTTGTCTTGGATTGAACGTGTGTCAAAGGAGACTAAGGGCCGCAGCGTCTATAATGTCCGCATCACCGAAGACATATGGCCAAAGTAAGCATTCGTGTGAACGGCCGCGCACATACGGTGGACGTCGATCAGACGACCCCGCTGCTCTACGTGCTCGCCGACGAGCTTGCGCTGAACGGCCCCAAATTCGGTTGCGGCCTTGGACAGTGCGGCGCCTGCACGGTCATCGTCAAGGGCCAGGCGATCCGCTCGTGCATCACGCCGGTGAGCGCGGTCGCGGACGCGGAGATCACGACGCTCGAAGGTCTTGGAACAATCGAAAAGCCTCACCCGATTCAGCAGGCGTTCATCGATGAGCAGGCGGCGCAATGCGGCTTCTGCCTGAGCGGGGTTGTCTTGACCGGGAAGGCGCTCGTTGATCGAACGCCAAAACCAACCGACGCGCAGATTCATCAGGCGTTGTCTGGCATCCTTTGCCGC
Source organism: Vicinamibacteria bacterium (assembly GCA_031371345.1). Taxonomy (GTDB): domain Bacteria; phylum Acidobacteriota; class Vicinamibacteria; order Vicinamibacterales; family JAMQPK01; genus JAMQPK01. Next base: position 1,426 of record JANMJM010000193.1, on the reverse strand, counting down.
TGCTTTGCGCACACGCGGATGATTCGCGCGATCAAGCGCTACGCGGAGGAGAAGGCATGACCGACTTTTCTCGCCGCGAACTCCTCAAAGGCTCTGGCGCGCTGATCGTCACGTTCGGTCTCGCGCGCGTGTCGCCATTTGCCCAGGCTCCCGCCACTCTCGTCGGCAGCCCATCCAAAGAAGTAGATGGCTGGCTGGCCATCGCCGCCGACGGCAGCGTGACGGCGTTCACCGGCAAGTGCGAAATTGGTCAGGGACTCTATACCGCGCAGACGCAGCTCGTGGCCGAAGAGCTCGGCGTGCCAATCGAGCGCGTCAAGCTCATTCAGTCAGATACCGCCCTGACACCCGACCAGGGAGTGACCTCGGGCGCGCAGTCGCATCCTCAGAACTTCAATCACGCCAATCTTGCTCTCGCCGGTGCGACCGCTCGCGAGGCGCTGATGCAGCTCGCGTCGAAACACTTCGGTGTGCCCGTCGATCAACTCGCGGCGAGCGGCGGTGTAATCTCCGTCAAAACCGATACGGCAAAAAAGGTGACGTACGGCGAGCTGATTGGTGGCAAAAAGTTCAACCTCCCACTCAGCCCCACCGCGAAGCGCAAGCATCCGCGCGACTGGACTGTGCTCGGCACGCCTGTTAAGCGCCTTGACCTTCCGGCGATGGTAACGGGCGGACCCGTGTATGCGCACAACGTCCGCGTGCCAGGCATGCTGCACGGCCGCGTCGTCCGACCGCCGACCGTGGGCGCGACGATTGACGGCCCTGCCAGCATTGACGAAGCGTCCGTGCGCGACATTCCCGGCTTCGTAAAGGTCGTCGTCAAAAACAATTTCGTGGGCGTCGTCTGCGAAAAGCAGTGGCAGGCTGTTCAGGCCGCGAACAAGTTGAAAGTGACTTGGAAGCCCGGGCCGAAGCTGCCCAGCCAAGCCGGCTTCTATGACTGGATGCGCAAGCAGCCGAGCCGCGATACGTTGCTCGTCGATTCGAAGGATGTGGACGCCAAGCTCGCGTCTGCATCCGACGTCGTGAAAGCGACCTACCTGCATCCGTATCACATGCACGGATCGGTCGGCGCGTCGTGCGCCGTGGCCGACGTCAAGGGCACGAGCGCGACGATCTGGTCGCCGACGCAGGGTGTCTATCCCCAGCGCGATAGCGCCGCGATGATTCTCGGCTTGAAGAAGGAAGACGTGCACGTGATTTACACCCGCGGCTCCGGCTGCTACGGCATCAACGGCGCCGATACGGTTTCATATGATGCGGCGCTGATGTCGCAAGCCGCCGGCCGTCCGGTGCGCGTGCAGCTGTCGCGACAGGACGAGATGGCGCACGAGAACTTCGGCCTCGCGTTTGTCGTCGATCAGCGGGTTGGCCTCGATCGCGACGGCAACATCATCGCGTGGGACTACGAGGCGTGGTCGCC
>JANMJM010000177.1:0-6360 GCA_031371345.1 Vicinamibacteria bacterium | reverse complement strand
GTCGGCCGCGCCGTTTCGCCTTGGCGCAACACGAAGTTCTGCAGCTCAGCCGTTCGGAAACCTTGGAGCTCGACCGTGATGTGATAAGTAGCCGGCGGCAGTGCGGGAACCGAGAAGCGTCCCTCACCGTCGGTCATGGCTGTGCGCTGGGCATTGGTACCCACGTTGGTGACAGTGACTGTGGCGCCTGGTATGGCGGCTTGGGACGAATCTGTTACTTGCCCCGCTAACCCTGAGGACGCCGACTGCTGAGCCGATACAGCCACCGAGACGAGAAGCAGCGAGATAGCGACGCTCACCAGTTTCGAGTACATACACAACCTCCTCACAAACCCCATCCCCTGCGATATTGTTACGTCAATGAGTCTTTCGCCCCTCACGCTGCCGACGCGCGACGTCCAGGCCACCGCGTTGTTTTTGGAGAAGACGCTCGGCTACACGCGCGTTCCTCCGCCCGCAAACAGCCCGCTCGAAACCGTGTGGCTCAACATTCCCAGCGGGCAGCAGATACACGTCGTGCTTGTGGAAGGCTTCGCCGTTTCACCCTTTGAAGGCGAGTTTGGGCACATCGCGGTTTTTCATCCCGCTGCACAGTTTGCGGAGTTGAAGCAGCGGCTCGAACGGCTTGGGGCGCAGATCTTCGATCCGAAACATCCGTCGCGGTTCGAACGGTTCTTCTTCCGCGAGCCCGTGAACGGTTACGTGTTTGAAGTCTTCGCCAGCCACTTCGACCAGTAAAACGTAGTTGGTTAGTTGGTTAGTTGTTGGTTCAGAAAGGCCGGCCTCTGAATTTAAGCGCCGGCCTTTGTCTTTTTCCGAAACTAAAACAACTGACAACTAAAAAACCACCTTCAGCGCAAACTGCAGCTGCCTCATCGGTACCGTGCCTCTGATCGAATTGATCGTGCCGAACGCGCCGCCACCGGCAGTCGGTATTGAGTTGTTCCCCGCTGCGGCCCAATTACTTTGCGAAAGGTTGGTGTTGGGATCGGCAAAATTCGGCGTGTTCAACAAGTTGAACGATTCGATCCGATGCTGAATGTACTTCGCGCTGCCAAAGTTGAAGTTCTTCAGCGCCGAGAAGTCGATGGTAAACACGCCGGGCCCGGTAAGCGTGGCGCGCCCCAGGTTGCCAAAGGTGCCGAGCGCGTTCATTTGAAAGGCGGCGACGTTGAACCAGGCGCTGACGTTGGGTTTGTCCAGGTCCGGGCTGACCCCGGGGACGGCGTTCGGACGATCGTAGCCGTGCGCCGTATTCGATCGATCGACGCCGCTTGTCACGGTAAGCGGGAACCCCGAAGACGCCCTCAGCACGCCACCGAGCTGCCACCCTCCCGCGATGGCATCGAGCACGCCGCCCTGCGACAAATACTTGCGGCCGGTGCCGACCGGTATCTCGTAGAGGAACGACGAGGTCAGCCGGTGCCGAACGTCGAAGACGGATCGCCCGTTCTCGCACTCCCAACAATCACCCTGCTGCGGCTTCAGCGGTTCTCCCGGACTACGAAGCCCGCTGCCGTTGTCCTTGGATTTTGAAAACGTATAGGACACCAAACCAGCGAATCCCTTCGACAACCGGCGCGTGAGCTTCGCGGCCAGCGCGTTGTAGTCGGAATGGCCCACGCTGTTGATCATCTGCCAGTTCCCCAGCTCGGGAGCAGGGGCCCGGGCAAGGATGGGCAGGCTCGTGCCAGGCACCGGCTGGTTCAGCGTGATGAACCGCTGCAAGCGGTGTCCCTGGCTGCCAAAGTACCCGACCTCCACGGCCGTGCTGGCTCCCACTTCCCGCTGGACGTTGAAGATGTACTGTGCGACGAAAGGCGTGCGGCGGTCGTATTGATTGCCCAGGACCTGGGGCGCGGTGACGCACACCTGAGGCGGCATCTGAACACCGCAAGGGTTCGTTGCGCCGCCGTCGTAGGGCTGGGCGAGCGTCAAGCCTGAGCTCTGCGCCGTAATGCGGCCCTGAATGTTTCGGCTCATGTCGAAGACCGGGTTGGTCGAATCCTGCGCGTAGAAAATGCCGTAACCGGTTCGCACGCTCGTCTTCGGCGATGGGCTCCACACCACGCCGATGCGGGGCGCAAAGTTCGTCTTGTCGGCTTTAATCAATCGATCTCCCAAACGACCGTCACGGGCAACACAAATCGCCGGATCGAACCGCGTCGCCACTCCTTCGTACGGATCGCCGCTGCCGACCCGTATGAGGCAGGGTTTGCCTTGCTGGGAAGGCGTGCCAAAACCGGGAGGCACCCAGACGTTCATCATTTCCCCCTTCACGTCCAGCCAGGGCGGTGTGTATTCGTAACGCAGTCCCAGATCGAGCGTGACATTCGACCGCATCCTCCACGTATCCTGCATGAAGTACGCCTGGCTGGTCGCGCGGTACCACCCTTCCCCGAGCGCGCCGGCGCTCCGCGTCCCTGAGATCCTGCCGAGCATGTAATCGGCGAAGCCATAACCTGTGACCGGTCTGTCCTCGTTCAGCGAACCGCGGATTTCCTGGGTGCCGATCATGTTGTAGATATCGTGACGAACCTCGGCTCCAATCCTCATGGAATGGTTGCCGCGAATCCAGGCGACGTTGTCGATGAACTGAAAAACGGAATTGTTGCCGGTGAATGGCAGCGACGGATTGTCGCCAAAACCGCTGAACCCGGCAATGCTCATGTTTGGCAGACCCCAGCTGACCGGCGGTGGGTTGAACAGACCGAGCCCGACCTCTGCGTGGACGTTGCGCTTGTACTGCAGCTCCTGAGAAAGATTGTTAAAAAACTTCGTCGCGCTGAAGCGGAGTTCGTTGACCACGCTGGGCGACAGCGTCCGCGTGTTCGACACCATCACCTGCTTGACGTTCGTATCGACGACCTGACCGTTGTCCTTCAGGTTCGGGTCGAGCACGTGCTCATCGGTCCAGCTGAAGCGCCCGAACCAGAATGACTTCAGACCTTCGACAAAATCGATGCGCTGCGTGAACTGATCCTTGTCGGTCGAGTGGTTCTGCAACGCGAGATAGTTCCGAGACAGCGCCGCGCCGGCAATGTTCGGCTCGGGGTAAAACTCCAGCAGCTTGATGGCGATGGGATCCAACCGGTTTTTCGGGATCTGATTGCCGGGGAACTGCTGGCCCGTCAGGGGATCGATAATCGGCACGCCGGCCCCAGAGAAGTCTCCGTTCCGCATCGCAACACTTGGTGTGCTGAACACGACCTGTTGTTGTTGGCGGAGGCGGAATCCTTCAAAGTTGGACATGAAGAACAGCTTGTTCGCACCGTTGAACAACCCTGGAATCTTGACCGGACCTCCCAGCGTGAATCCATACTGATTCCATTTGAAGGGAGAGGCTGGGACCTTCACGGGTGTGAATTGATACGGCTCAGCGTCGAACGCATCGTTGCGGAGAAACTCGAAGAGCGTCCCGTGAAACGCGTTCGTGCCGCTTTTGGTGGAGACGTTGACTTGTGCCACCTCCCGCCCAAATTCGGCCGAGTAGACACCGGTCTGCACCTTGAACTCCTCGACGCTGTCGATCGAGGGCAGGAAGGCATAGGTATTGAAATTGACGTCCTGATTGACGATCCCATCGAGCGTGTACTGGTTGTACTCGCGGCGCTGCCCGGCAATCGAGAAATTCTGGCCGGCGCGGTCGCCTCCCTGCCTGCCGCCGGCTCCGCCGCCGGCGCCTCCTGCGTAGTCCGAGCTCACATTCGGACTGAGGGACACCAGGTTGATGAAGTTGCGACCGTTGAGCGGCAACTCCAGAATTTGCTTGTTCTCGATGACGGTCCCCACGGTCGCATCCGTGGCATTGATCATCGGCGCGGTGCCAGTCACCTCTATCGCGACCTCCACGGAGCCAAGTGCCAAGGAGAAATCGAGGCGCGCCGTCTGCTGGACCTGCAACTCAACGCCGCTGGCGACCTTCGTCTGAAAACCCTGTATCTCCACTCTGACGTTGTAGACGCCTGGGAGCAGAGCCGGGAACACGTAATTACCCGCCGTGTTGGTCTGGACGGTGCGCGCCGCGTTGGTCTGCGTATTCGTGACGGTGACCGAAGCGCCTGGCATCACGGCTCCGCTTGTGTCTGTCACCACGCCGGTGATTTGCCCAAAGGTCTGGGCAAACGACGGGACTGGCGACGCAAGCAACAAGCTAAGACCCACGATCCAGGCGAATGTGTGACGCATGGAATCTCTCCTTCTGAAGGTTCGTCGGAAGCCGAACTCTTATCAGCGGTGCGCAGGTGTGTCAATCGAAATCGGCGTTTACTGGTTGCGAAAGCGATTCCGACACGCGAACGCCTAAAGCCGCTCAGTTGCGCTCGTCGTCTTGCCGCGACCTACACTTGACGGCGACGTTCGAGGCATGTGAAGAATGACATCAAGATTGATTTCGACATCTTCACGACGGAACCACAGGCGACCCATTCTGCTCGCGTGGCTGTTACCGTGCACCGCCCTTCTGTGGCCATGTGCGCTGCTCGGCCAAACCGTCGCCGTCCGACACGCCGAGGGGTTGGTCCACGGCTTCCTCACTCTGAAGACACTTGACGGCACTCCGTTGGCCGACGGCGATTTGATACAGACTGCCCGCGGCGATCGCGTCACCACGCGGCTCGTGTTTCATTTCAAAGACGGGTCGATCCATGACGAAACCGTCGTCTATTCTCAAGGCCAGCGCATCCGCCTGATGACCTTCCATCTGCTGCAGAAGGGTCCGGTTTTTCCGCAGCCGCTCGAGATGTCAATCGATGGTTCCAGCGGCGAGTGCACGGTCCGCTACGCGGACGCTGGGAAGCAAAAAGTCGAGACCGAGCACATCGACGTACCTCCGGATCTTGCCAACGGTTTGATCCCTACGCTGTTGAGGAACGTCGAAGCCGGTGGTATGCCGAAGACAGTTTCCTTCGTCGTGCCGACGCCAAAACCTCGGCTCGTGAAGCTGGCTATCACGGCCGCCGGCGACGAACCCTTTTCAACGGGCGGCGCTGGCCGCAAAGCGACGCACTACGTGGTGAAAGTAGAAATCGGCGGGATCTCGGGCATGCTCGCACCGCTCGTCGGCAAGCAACCGCCCGATTCTCATGTCTGGATTCTTGGTGGCGAAGCGCCCGCGTTCGTGAAGTCGGAACAGCCGCTGTATCTCGGAGGGCCCCTCTGGCGGATTGAGCTCGTGAGTCCTGTCTGGCCGCGTTAAGCCACTACCTAACCGTTGTACTACGACATGCTGTTCACCGCGGGGGGCGGCTCCTACGGTCTGCCGTCGATGCGCGACTACTACTTGGAACAGTCGTCTGGCCGTTTCACCTGGGTGGGCCAAGTCTCCGATTGGGTGCGCGTGAACACGACCGAATCGGCATTCGGCGGAAATGCACGCACCAGCGGCGATGGCGGTGACGATGCGAATGGACCGGTGTACCGCGTCGTCGACTACACGCTGCAGGCGCTGGCCGCATCTCCGAATTACGGCAACCTCGATCTCGCACAGGCCGATCTCGTCGATCGCTATGACTGCGACGGCGATGGGAACTATAACGAACCGGACGGCTACATCGACCACTTCGCCATGGTTCATGCGGGCGAGGGTGAAGAGGCGGGCGGCGGCGCGCAGGGCGGGGACGCAATCTGGAGCCACCGCTGGTACGCCAACTACAACAGCGACACCGGCCCCGACGGGTGCCATCTTGGCGGATACAACCTCCCGGGCACCGGACTATGGGTGGGCGACTACACCATCGAGCCCGAGAACGGCGGTGTCGGTGTGTTCGCGCACGAGTTCGGCCACGATCTTGGTCTCCCGGATCTCTACGACACAACGGGCGGATCGGAGAACGGCACCGAGTTCTGGACTCTGATGAGTGCAGGATCGTGGGCCTCCGACTCGCCGTACGCCATCGGCGACAAACCGGTCCACATGGGCGCGTGGGAGAAGCTGGCTCTCGGGTGGATCGACGCGACGCTCGCTCGCGTCACTCTGGGTGCCAACGTTTCGCTGGACCTTGGTCCAGCCGAAGGGGCGACGCGCAATCGCTTTCAGGCTTTGCGGGTCAACCTTCCAGCCATCGCGCGCACGACGACGGTGTTTCCAGTCGACGGCAGCGACCCGAATTATTTTTACTCTGGCAAGGGCGACGACATCGATAACTCGATGATCGCATCGAGAGCGTTTGCCGCGCCGACCGCCATATCATTCCGCGCGAACTGGGATACGGAAACAGACTGTGATTACGCGTATCTAGATGCTCAGGTGAGCGGCGTCTGGCAGCACGTTCAGACGAGCGTTTCCACCACAACGAATCCGAACGGACAAAACTTCGGGTTCGGTATCACCGGATCGTCTGTCGGTTGGGCGACCGTCAC
>JANMJM010000164.1:0-6653 GCA_031371345.1 Vicinamibacteria bacterium | reverse complement strand
GTCGGCCGGCGAGGCCCTCATAAAAATTACCGCAACGACGATCTGCGGTACGGACGTCCACATCGTCCGAGGTGAGCTGTAGACCCGTCGCGCAGCACGAGACGATCGGTCATTCCGTACCGCCGTGATGCGCAACCACTTGCAGTGCATCGGGGACGACGAACTCGTGTTCCGGATGCCGTACCGTGAGAACGGGGCAGGGCGCAGCGCGAACGACTCGCTCCGCCACGCTTCCCATCAGCAAATGAGCCATGGGCCCGCGCCCGTGTGTGCCGATGATGATCAGGTCAATGTTGGCGCGGTCGGCATAGAAAATGATCTCATGGGCTGGAGATGTCCCGCTGCGAACGACCGGCGTCGCCTGCAGTTCGCGTCGATCGTCATCCTGGATGAGCGCGCTCAGCTGAGCCATCGCTGCGGCATCGAGCCTGGCCTGTTCGGCCACGAAATCTACGCCTATGGCTTCCGGCCCAGTGAACATCAGGGCGTTTGGTGTGACATGAAGTACGTGCAGCCGGCCGCCAAATGTGCGCGCGAGAGACCGCCCGTACATGAGCGCCGTCTCAGACGCCGCGCCGAAATCGGTCGGGATCAGAATGTTGTCGAGCTTCATCATGGTACGCCTCCCTATCTGCCCAGCGCGAGGTGCGCGGTTGCGTGAACCATCTGGCGCAAGGCGAAATCGCGTTCGGGACTCCGTACCGTTAAGACGGGGCAGGGCGCGGTGCGAACGATCTTTTCAGCGACTCTGCCCATCAACAACCCGCTCATGAATCCGCGCCCGTGACTTCCCATGATGATGAGATCGACGCCCGTCTCGTTCGCGTATTTGACGATTTCTATCGCCGGACCTCCGGCGCGCACGTCCGTGATGGTCTTTGGCTCGCGCCAGTCGGCCTCGGACAGACGCGTCAAGATCTGTTTTTCGCCGTCGTCAATCATCCCGGCAAGCACGCTCGAAACATCGAGTGAGTAGCCGTCGATGCCGGCAAACATGACAGCGTCATCCACGACATGAAGGACGTGCAGCCTCGCGTTGAACGTGCGAGCGAATGCGCGCGCGTAAGCCAGCGCCGAATCGGAAGCTTCGCTGAAGTCCGTCGGAACGAGAATGTTGTCGATCTTAATCATGTGTCGGCCCTCTAAGGAGGCGATTCAGCATGGAGCGTGCCAGCGATCGACAGGTGCCGATGCGACGATCGAGCGATATTGGCGCTTCCGCGCGGTGAAGCGGTGCGAATGAATCCTCAGACGTGCGAAATCTTCCGCAGAGTGATTGAAAGAGCTCGTCGATTGCGACAATCCGGTCGAGCGCCGATTCGACGATGGAACGCAGCCGATCGTCGCTTTTGCGGAGTGCCGTTTCGATCGCAACCCGTTTGTTCAAATCATGACGAATGCCGATGCATGCAGGCTTGCCGTCGATGGTCATGCGACCGACCGACAAGTGAAGCGGAAGGACAGTGCCGTCCCTAACGACGGCCGTCCACTTGTCGATAATCTGTTGCCGCGCCGTGCTGAAGTGATCCGCGAAGGACTCGTACGTTGCACATGGCTTGGAAATTGAAGTGGAACGCGCCGGAGCCCGAAGTGTTGGCGTATTTACCCTGTTTCCGCCGGAATCGGCTGGTTCCAGATGTTGAAACGGGAAAAATTCCCAATATGATGAAAAAATCCGCGCCCACGGTCCTTGTCGTGGACGATGAAGGCCTCATCCGATGGTCGCTGAGCGAGGCCTTGGGCGAGCACGGTTACGTTGTCAGCGAAGCCGCGAGCGCGAAAACGGCCATCGAGGCCATTCAGCACGCTGCCGACCCGTTTGACAGCGTGCTGCTCGATTTTCGGTTGCCGGACTCGGCTGACTTGCGGTTGCTGGCGAAGGTGCGGGAGTTGGCGCCGGACACGCAGGTAATCATGATCACGGCGCATAACAGCCCGGAATTAGCACAGGGCGCGGCCGCGCTCGGCGCGTTCCGGGTGATCGACAAGCCGTTTGAAGGTGAAAGCCTGGCGGCGCTGCTCAATCAGGCACCCAGCGTGAAGTCGTAGACCACTCAACACCAGAGATCACATATGGCCAAACCAACCATTCTCGTCGTCGACGACGAGCAGCTCATCCGCTGGTCGCTCAGCGAGCGGTTAACGCAGGAGGGCTATCCTGTGGTTGAAGCGCAGAACGCGTCTGAAGCGCTCGAGCGTCACCGCGAGGGCGTCGCTCTCGTGCTGCTGGATTACCGGCTGCCGGATTCTGACGGGCTCACCGTTCTGAAGAAGATCAAAGAGGCCAATCCCGACACGCTCGTCATTCTGCTCACCGCGGTTTCGAGCGTTGCTACAGCCGTCGAAGCGATGAAGGCCGGCGCATATCACTACGCCAACAAGCCCTTCAACCTGGACGAGATTGTGATGCTTGTCGAGAAAGCGCTGGAGACCACGGAGCTTCAGCGTGAAGTTCGCGCGCTTCGCGCGCGCCAGGCGCAGCCGTACAGCTTCGATCGCATAGTGGGTGAGAGCGCCGCGATTGCCGAGTTGAAAGTCTTGCTGCGCAAAATTGCGTCGAGCCCGGCCTCGACGGTGTTGCTCACCGGCGAGAGCGGCACGGGCAAGGATCTAGCGGCCAAGGTGCTGCATTATGCGAGCGATCGAGCCAATCGCCCGTTCATGAACATTACGTGTTCGGCGCTGCCCGAGACGCTGCTCGAGAGCGAACTGTTCGGTCACGAGCGCGGAGCGTTCACCGACGCGAGCCAGCAGAAGCGCGGCTTGTTCGAGATGGCCGACGGCGGCACCGTTTTTCTGGACGAGATCGGCGAAATGGTGCCTGGCCTTCAAGCGAAACTGCTGCGATTCCTGGAAGAGAAGACGTTCAAGCGCGTCGGCGGTTCGACCGACATCCGTGTCGACGTGCGGGTCGTCGCCGCCACGAACCGCAATCTCGAAGATGAAGTGAAGGGAAACCGTTTCCGCGAAGATCTGTACTATCGGCTGAATGTGCTGCCGATTGCGCTGCCGCCCCTGCGCGCGCGGCCCGACGACATTCCGCGGCTGGCGAATTACTTCATCGATATGTTCAATACGGAGTTTCGAAAGAGAGTCAGGCGCATCGCGCCCGAAACCATGAAGCGGATTCAGGCGTACGGCTGGCCGGGGAATATCCGCGAGCTGCGTAATGCCATTGAGCGGGCGATGCTGCTGGCCGAAGGCGATGAGCTGACCGATGCTCCCCTGAGTGGCGGCGCGGGCTCGCGCCTTTCGGAAGGCGTGCAGTTGCCGGCGCATGGCGTCGACCTCGAGCAGCTCGAGCGGTCACTGGTCGTACAGGCGCTCGAACGCGCCGGGTGGAATCAGACACGCGCTGCCACCCTGCTTGGCGTAAATCGCGACCAGATCCGCTATCGCATCGAGAAATTCAAGCTCGAGAAAGCGGTGCACTCGTAAATTTTCCGGGCGCATCGGTGCTTGTGTTCGGCGCCTCGCTTCTGCGGCGTCGACTTCATCTTCTCCATCATGCCGGCGCACTCCAATTCGACAAATTCAGTAGTCAGTGCGGAATCCTTCTCACATCTAGCGGAAAATCCCTCAGCAGTTCGGCGAACTGTTCGTATTCCCGCCAAAATCACTGGAGTTCTTGCGGATGTAATGTGGCATCCACCTTGCCTTTTTAAATTGTGGAGGTCCGAGCGCCATCATGTTCGATCTCACCGCGGGCACAATCGACCGGCCGTTTCGCGACAAGCACGCCGCCGCGTCCATCGTCTCCGTGACGTCGCACATCCTGGTGCTCGGAAGCATGGCCGCAGTCCTGCTATTCAGCGTTTCCGACAAGCTGCCGAAAGTTCCCACAATGATGGCGTTTGTCGCGGAACTTCCTGCGCCGCCACCTCCGCCGCCACCTCCACCGCCCACGGTCCGAACACAGAGAGAGCCGCAGCCGGCATCGTCGGCTCCGGTCTCCGAACCGACGTTCGCGGCGCCCGCCGAGATTCCGACTGGAATCCGGGCTGAGAGTGCCGTGGACTTGGGAGATGAAAGTGGCGTGGTTGGCGGAGTGCCGGGCGGGATTGCCGGCGGTGTGCTCGGGGGAATTCTTGGCGGCATAATCGAAGGAGAGCCGCTGCCTCCCCCGCCGCCCCGGCGGCCCGCGCGAGTTGGCGGCGACATTAAGGAGCCGGCTTTAGTTCATCGCGTCGAGCCCGTCTACCCATGGATTGCGGTCGGCGGAAAGATTACCGGGACCGTCATTCTCGAAGCGACAGTCAATGAAGCAGGAGAGGTGACCAATGTGGTCGTGCTTCGTTCGATTCCGCTGCTCGATAAGCCCTCGATCGCGGCCGTGAAGCAGTGGCGCTACGAGCCGCTGCGTCTGAACGGCGTGCCCAGTCCGTTTGTCCTGACCGTCACGCTGACGTTCTCGCTACAAAACAAAAAGTCGAGCTAGCGCAAGAAAGGCGTCGACGTTTGCGGCATTGGTGGTGAGTCCGATTCCACGATGCGGTGATCGATCGGTCGGCCGTTGGAATATTCGCGCTTCCGAAGATCGTCGAGATCGTGCTGCGACGCGATGGGTCGCTCGTTCACACCCCGAAGTTTTACTCGGTGATGTGAGCGAACAACCCGCCGACGAACACGGCCGCACCGACGAGACCGACGACGATGCCAACCGGCAGCAAAACCATCGTCACGCCGAGGCCCAACCCAATCACCATCATGATGAAGCCCGCGACGATGGCGGCGATGTGTCCCATGACGGCTTCCGTAGTCCGTATCCACGGCCGTTCCCACCAAACCAGATGTGTCATTGTCAGCCTCCTCTGATTCACAGGCAGCAAGTCGCGTACCTTCGCAGGCGGCGAAATCATTGGTCTCCGGCGTCAGGTCGAGCGGCATATCAATCGATCGGTGAGTCTGGCGTGGGAATTCTCCCAATCTGTGCGAGAAATTTACCGAGACATTCCCCCGTGGCATCTACGGCGCCCCGTGCGTCGCTGGCGCCATTTGTGCTACCTAAAAGGCGCAGGGAGGTCGCTATGGCAGTGTCTCCGTCCATTCAGGAATATCTGAGACGATCCGATGTGGAGTACACCGTATTCCCCCACTCGCGCGCGTACACGGCGGCGGAAGAAGCGGCGTTGTCGGCCGTGCCCGAACGGAACTGGGCAAAGGTTGTGATTTGCTTTGTCGATGAGGACCCGGTGCAAGCCGTCGTTCCGGCCGACTGCGACGTCGATTTCCACAGGCTGGCGCGTTTGATGAACGCCAGGGATGTTCGCATGGCGACCGAGGACGAGCTCGAATGGATGTTTCCCGACTGCGAAGCGGGTGCGATGCCTCCGTTGGGGCCGCTCTATCGACAGCTCGTCATCGTCGATGCTCGGCTGACCGAAGACGAGGAGATAGCGTTCAACGCGGGCACGCACGCCAACGCGATTCAGATGCGTTACGTGGATTTCGCGAAGCTCGTGCATCCCGTCGTCGGCTGTTTTGCGCGGCGGCGGTAACGGGAGGATGAATTGTGATCACCTACGAAAGCTTTCACGATTGGGTAAAGCTCATTCAGTCGGAGTACTGTGAGATGCCAGGTCTCCACCTGTCGAAGCCTCAAGCGCAACGCCTTTGGAACATGGACTCACGGAGCTGCGACGCGATCTTTGAGGAGCTCGAAGCGTCTCACTTTCTCCGGAGGACGCCGGCCGATTCCTACGTCAGGGCCGACATCGACTACTAATATGAACGCTCGAGCGCAGCGTATGGGCCTTCTCTAAGCGCTTACTGAGTGCATTAGCGCCGAACGTCGTTTCCTAGCGAGCGATCCGGCGCCGCATCAGATACCTGTGACACTGCACGCAGCTCTTCGTCAGCTCGATCTGAGCGTCGGCCGCGGAGTCGAGGTCCTTCTTCGCAGACGCCAGAATCAGTTGGTGCAGCGCGTCCTGGAAGGCATCGCTGTAACGCAGATATTCGGGCGCGGTCAAGATGATCCATGCCGGATCCTGCGCAGCTTTGAAGAGCGCTCGGCTTTCGCGATCGAGCGCAGGCCAGTCGCTCATGACGACCGCGCCCAGGATGGCCTGCGAATGTGCCAGCTTCTCGCGCATGACTCGGCTTAGCTGCGGTGTCTGATCGGCGCTCGCCGGCAGCGTCAGCAGCACAATCGCGAGAGTCCCCGCGATCGAGGAAAATGGAAATTTCATATGATTCCTTCCTGCCTGGGCACAGTTATCATCTGCGTCAGGCGTAGATTGGTTAACTGGACGAAACACCGTCTGAAGCTGTGGCGTGTAAAGGGTTGCGACGAGGAGCCGCAGCATTGGCTCGCGCAGGACATCGACCACGAGCCATCGGAACGGGCGAGGCCGAGCCGACGGCAGCTCGTTCGGACCCGCTTCGATCAGGCTGCGGGTCGCGTCGATTTGCGAGAGACCGCGCGCCGTATCCATTTTTTCGCGTCCCGTTTGTCGCGTGGAAGGTCGAGCCGATCCCACAACGTAGCGTCGGTAGGCTCGACGACATGCAGCAACAGTAGGCGAGCGTCGAACGTATCGGCGACGAGCGCGGCGCTCATCGCATCTTGCGCATCTCGTGCGCCAAGATCCACGGGTGCAAGCACCCACGGCCGCGGCCATGTCTTGGCAGGAGCCGGCGATCCCCGTTTC
>JANMJM010000169.1:0-17466 GCA_031371345.1 Vicinamibacteria bacterium | reverse complement strand
CCGACCTCATCGTCGTGAACACCTGCTCGGTGACCAGCGCGTCGGACCAGGGAAGCCGCCAGATTATTCGAAAGATCGCGAGAGAAAATCCCCACGCGCGCATTATCGTTACCGGTTGTTACGCCACACGCCGTCCGGACGAAATCGCCGCGCTTCCGGGCGTCGTCCAGATTGTTCCAAACGACCGCAAAGATTCGTTTGCGGAGGAAATCGGACTCACGACCGCTGAGCGTTTCAGCAGCGGCGACGGAGCGTGCGGCGCCGAGATCGCGCCGGGACTGGCCGGCCGCATGGCCTTCACGCTCCGCGTGCAGACCGGCTGCGACCAGCAGTGTTCGTACTGCATCATCCCGACGACACGTGGACCGGGGCGGAGCAGGCCTCTTCCCGAACTCCTTCGCGAAATCGAGCGGGTGCGGATGGCGGGCTTTCGCGAGATCGCGCTCACCGGCGTACATCTCGGTTCCTACGGGCGAGATTGTTCCGACGGCTCATCCTTGTTGAGTTTGCTTCAATCGATCGAACGTGACGCGCGTGGCGGCGTTCGCTTCCGGATCAGCTCGCTCGAGCCGATGGATTGTTCCGACGACGTGGTTGATCTGGTTGCCGCGTCGGACTGCTTCGCGCCCCATTTTCACCTTCCGCTTCAACACGCCAGCGATCGGATGCTGGTCGCGATGCGCCGCCCGTATACGCTCGCGTATTACCGCCGGCTCGTCGAGGGCATTCGCGAGCGTATTCCGGACGCGTCGATCGGTTCTGATGTGATCGTGGGATTCCCCGGTGAAACCGACGAGGACTTCGCCGTGCTGGAGTCGTATCTTCAGGCGTCCCCGTTGACACACCTTCATGTCTTCCCGTATTCAGATCGGCCGGGCACGGTCGCCACGTCTCTGCCGGGCAAGGTGCATGGATCGATCGTTCGTGATCGGGCGAGCCGCGTGCGCGCGCTTGGCCGCGAGCTCACGAAGACGTTTCACAGGAGCCAGGACGGCGCGGTGCGATCGGGATTGACGACCGAAGACGGATCGCTCGTCGTCACGGACAATTATCTGAAGTTGAGGATTGCGTCTGGCAGAGTGCGCAACGAGTGGCTTCAGGTGCGCGTGAACCTCGTGGGCGATCAGCTCGTCGGCGAGCCTCTTCCCTGATCATCGCGACAGGCCATCACAAAGTGCAGTCAAGCGGCCGTGTTCGTGCCGCGTAAGTTCCGGCCGCAGGACGGACTTCTGTGTTGGCCTAGCGCGTACTCAGAGCAGCGCCGCTGCCTTTTGTGCCGGCGACTTCTTCGCCCCTTCTACGATGAGCTGGCCGCACGCCGCTCGAATATCACGGCCGCGGCTCTTCCTGACTGACACCGTGACACCGCCGTTCGCCAGAATTTCTGCAAACGTGTCGACGCGGATGTCCGAGGGCCGCTCGAACGAGATGCCCGCCGCCTCGTTCAGTGGAATCAGATTGACCTTGCACCGGATATTACCGAGGAGCCTCACGAGCCGCCGCGCATCTTCCGGCGTATCGTTCACCCCGCGGAGCAACACGTATTCAAAGGTAATCCGGCTGCGGCGCTTCAGCGGAAATTTCCGCGCGGCATCGAGAATATCCTGCAGCCCGTACTTGCGATTCACCGGAACCAGCGCGTCACGCTGATCCTCGGTGGTCGCGTGCAACGAGATCGCGAGATTCGGCATCAGTGGTTCGGTGGCCAGCCGTTCGAGCGCTGGCAACACGCCCACAGTCGACAGGGTCACGCGCTTGGGCGACACGGCAAGTCCATGCTCGTCGTTGAGCATCCGCAGCGCTTTCATCGTGTTGTCGTAGTTGTGCAGCGGCTCGCCCATCCCCATGAGCACGATGTTGAACTTGGTCGTGCGAAGGCCGAGCTCGCCCGCCAGGACGCGGACCTGGCCGGCAATCTCTCCGGCGTTCAGGTTCCGGAGCAATCCCATTTTGCCGGTCAAACAGAATCCGCATTTCATGGCGCACCCGACCTGGGTCGAAACGCAGAAGGTCTGCGCCGGTGTATCCGGAATGAATACCGACTCGATTCGCCGCCCGTCTTCGAGCTCGAGCAGGAACTTGATCGTGCCGTCGGTCGAGGTGTCGCGCTGCACCACCTGGGGCGTCGAGAGGCGGAACTGCTCCGGCAGACTGGCGCGCATCGCGCGCGACAAATCCGTCATCTGCTCGAAGTCGGTGACCCCTTTCGAATAGATCCAGGAATAGATCTGCCGCGCGTGATAGCGCGGGTGCCCGCGCTGGTGCAGCGCGTCCTCCATCTCGGCAAGATCCATCGCGCCAAGATCAGGAAGATCGCGTCCCGCTAAGCCGTTCCGAACGTTGGGCATGGCAAGTTTTTATCGTCTCGATTGTACTCGTGTTAAGATCCTTTCAGCTCGCTCTCAACCCTTTCTTCTCCAGCGGTTTGCACGGCGCTTTTGCCACTTCCATGATTGTTCGCGACTCACTCGATAACGGGATTCGTCTTGTCACTGAACAGATGGGACATGTGCGTTCCGTCAGCCTTGGCGTGTGGCTCACGCGCGGGTCGCGCCACGAGACCGACGAGGACAGCGGCATCGCTCACTTCGTCGAGCACATGCTGTTCAAAGGCACCGCCACGCGCAGCGCGGAAGACATCGCTCAGGCGGTCGACTCGATCGGCGGGCAGCTCGACGCGTTTACCGCCAAGGAATACGCCAGCTATTACGTCAAGGTTCTCGATCAGCACCTGCCGCTGGCCGTCGACATCCTTTCGGATATCGTTCTCCGGCCCGCCTTCAACGAGATCGATATCGAACGGGAAAAGAAAGTCATCCTCGAAGAGATCAAGATGGTCGAGGACACGCCGGACGATCTCGTGCACGAACTCTTTACGCAGGCATTTTGGGAAGGACATCCGCTTGGTCGGCCTATCCTCGGCACGAAGGAAAGTGTGGAGGGGCTGACGCAGCAGCGATTGCGGGAGCATTTTCGCGGGGCGTATGCCGCCGAGAACGTCATCATTTCAGCGGCGGGCAATCTCGAGCATCGCGCCCTGCGCGACGGGCTCGAGAAAGCGTTCGGCGAGATGCCGTCGGCCGGACGGAAGGAAACCTGGACGCCGCCGGCGGTGATTCCGAAAGTCGTCATCCGATCGAAAGAGCTCGAGCAGAGCCACATTTGTCTGGGCGCGAGCAGCTACCCTCAGAATCACGACGCGCGGTATGCCAGCTACGTCCTGAACACGATGCTCGGCGGCTCGATGAGCTCGCGGCTGTTCCAGAACATTCGTGAGAAGCGCGGCCTCGCGTACTCGGTGTTCTCGGGGATCAACGCGTATCGCGACGCCGGCGCACTGACGGTCTATGCCGGGTGCGCGAACGAAGCGGTTGGCGAAGTGATCGATCTCGTCGTCGAGGAGATGAAGATCATCAAGCAGACGCCGGTGTCCGACAGCGAGCTGCGGCGCGCGAAAGATCATCTCAAGGGCAGCGTCATGTTGAGCCTCGAGAACACCGCGAGCCGCATGTCGCACTTGGCGCGGCAGGAAATATACTTCGACAAGCAGTTCAGCCTCGATGAGACGCTCGAGGGTATCGAGCAGGTGACGCCGCAGGACATTCTGCGCGTGGCGCACGACGTGCTCTCGAACGGGTCGCTCGCCGCCACCGTGCTCGGACAAGTGAACGGACTTCAAATTCCGCGGGAGCGGCTGAACCTGAACTAGAAATGATCCCTCGCTACACACACCCCGACATGGGGCGCATCTGGAGCGAAGAGCGAAGATTTGAAACCTGGCTACAGGTGGAAATCGCGGCTGCCGAGGCGATGGCCGAGGCCGGCATCATCCCCCACGATGCCGCGCGCGAGATCCGTGAACGGGCGACGTTCGATGTAGCCCGCATCAACGCGATCGAAGAAATCACTCAGCACGACGTCATCGCATTCACCACGGCCGTGGCCGAGCACGTCGGGCCATCGGCGCGCTGGCTGCACTTCGGTCTGACGTCTTCCGACGTGGTCGATACCGCGCAGGCGCTGCAAATGCGCGAGGCGTGCGACCTGATTCTGAAAGACATCGAAGGCCTGATGGAAGCGATCCGCGGGCGCGCGGAAGAACACCGTGGCACGCCGATGATTGGCCGCACGCACGGCGTGCATGCCGAGCCCATGACCTTCGGTTTGAAGCTTGCGCTGTGGTATGCCGAGCTCGAGCGTGACCATGCGCGTGTGAAACGGGCGCGGGCGGTGATTTCGGTGGGGAAAATTTCCGGCGCGGTGGGGACCTTCGCGCATCTCGACCCGTCGATCGAAGCGCGGATTTGCCAGAAGCTCGGGCTGGAGCCGGCGCCCGTCTCGTCCCAGGTGATTCAGCGCGACCGGCATGCCGAGTTGATGACGACGATTGCCATCACCGGTGCGTCGCTCGAGAAGTTTGCGCTCGAAGTGCGCGGGCTGCAGAAAACCGAAATCGGCGAGGTGCAGGAGCCGTTCGGCAAAGGGCAGAAGGGCTCCTCGGCCATGCCGCACAAGCGGAACCCGATTGCCAGTGAGCAGATTACCGGGTTGGCGCGGCTGCTCCGCGGCAACGCACACGCGGCGATCGAGAACATCGCGCTGTGGCACGAGCGCGACATTTCGCATTCATCGGTCGAGCGCGTCATTCTGCCCGACAGTTTCATCGCGCTCGATCACATGCTGCGCCGATTCACGCGCATCGTGTCGGGCCTCGTCGTGAACGCCGATCGCATGCGCCAGAACCTTGAGCTCTCGCGCGGTGTCGTGTTCTCGGGCACGGTCCTCCTCGAGCTGGCTCAGCGCGGGGTCTCGCGCGAGCAGGCGTACGAATGGGTCCAGCGCAACGCGCTGCGCTCCTTCGACGAGCAGAAGGATTTCAAGCAGTTGCTGCTGGCCGATAAGGACGTGATGGGCGTGCTGGATGCGAAAACCGTCGAGGACGCTTTCAATCTGAAAGTCCAGCTCAAGAATGTGGACAAGATTTTCGATCGCGTGTTCGGCGTCGCGGCAGCCGCATCAACGGGAAACCGCAAGCGGCAAACTGAAAGCTGACAACTGGAAGCCGAAGCTGGGAGCTGAATGATGCGCGCGCGAGTGTTCGTCACACTGAAACCGTCGGTATTCGACCCCCAAGGCAAAACTATCGTCGACGCGCTCCATTCGCTGGGCTACGGCGGCGTCGAAGATGTGCGCCAGGGAAAATACTTCGAGCTCGAGCTTGCGGCCGAATCGAGCGAGAACGCGCGCTCGCTGGCCTCGGAAGTCGCCGACAAGCTGCTCGCCAATCCGGTGATTGAAAGTTACCGAATCGAAGTCGTTGACAGCCCCAGCGTAACAACGAAGTGAACAAAGCGAGGACAGCTCGGCGAGCGGGAGCGAGCCGAGACAACCAATTATGAAGTTCGCCGTTGTCGTTTTTCCGGGCTCGAACTGCGATCACGACGCCTTCCACGCCGCCAAAGAGGTGTTGGGACAAGACGCCGAGTTCGTCTGGCACAAGGAAACCGACCTGCGCGGCGCCGATGTCGTGATTCTTCCCGGAGGCTTCTCACATGGCGATTACCTGCGCACCGGTGCCATCGCGCGGTTCTCGCCCGTCATGAACGCGGTGAAGAGCTTCGCCGCGGCGGGCGGCCCGGTGCTTGGCATCTGCAACGGTTTTCAGATCCTTCTTGAAGCGGGGTTGCTCCCAGGCGCCATGCTCCGGAATCGCGACCTGAAGTTCCATTGCGAGCATGTGCACGTCCGCGTCGAGCAAACGGACACGCCCTTTACCCTGGCGTGCTTGCCGAAGCAGGTGTTGCGGATTCCGATCGCGCACGGCGAGGGAAATTACTTCATTGCGCCGGAAGAGCTGCGGCGCCTCGAGCAGAATCATCAGATTGTGTTCCGCTACGTGAATGCGGGGGGCGAGGTCACCGACGAAGCCAATCCAAACGGGTCTCTCGATTCCATCGCCGGCATCTGCAACGAGCAGCGCAACGTCGTCGGCCTCATGCCGCATCCGGAGCGCGCCTGCGAACTGGCTGTCGGCAGTGCGGATGGTCTTGTGATGTTCGAGTCGGTCATCGCGGCGCTCGCGCAAGGGACGTTGCCCGGGGCCGAGAGGGCGTCCGCATGAGTGCACACGACAAAGCCACACTGGATCGGCATGGGCTGAACGATGAAGAGTACCAGCGCATCGTGACGGCGTTACAGCGCGAGCCGACCCTCACCGAGCTTGGCATTTTTTCGGTGATGTGGTCAGAGCACTGCAGCTACAAGAGCTCGCGGGTGCACCTCCGCAATTTACCGACGACTGGACCGCGGGTGCTGCAGGGTCCGGGCGAAAACGCCGGCGCCGTCGATATCGGCAACGGGCTCGCCGCGGTCTTCAAGATCGAATCCCACAACCATCCTTCTTTTATCGAGCCATATCAGGGGGCTGCCACCGGCGTTGGGGGCATCATCCGCGACATCTTCACGATGGGCGCGCGGCCAATCGCGCTCATGAACTCGCTGCGATTTGGCTCGATCGACGATCCGCACGTGCGGCGCAATTTAGAGGGCGTGGTCGCGGGCATTGCCGGGTACGGCAACAGCATCGGCATTCCGACCGTCGGTGGTGAGATCGCGTTCGAAGACTGCTACGCCGGCAATCCGCTGGTGAACGTGTTCTGCCTCGGCATCGCCAAGGCCGACGAAATTATCAAGGGCGTCGCCAAAGGGACGGGCAATCCCGTTTATTACGTCGGCGCGAAGACGGGTCGCGACGGCATCCATGGCGCGACGATGGCGTCGGCGGAATTTGACGACAAATCGGCGGAAAAACGCCCCGCCGTGCAGGTCGGCGATCCGTTCATGGAGAAGCTGCTCCTCGAGGCGTGTCTCGAGGTGATGAAGACCGATGCGCTGATCGGCATCCAGGACATGGGCGCGGCCGGTCTGACCTGCTCCACGTGCGAGATGGGATCGCGCGGCGGCGCCGGCATCGATATCGACGTGGCGCATGTTCCGCAGCGCGAGACCGGCATGACGGCCTACGAAATCATGCTCTCGGAATCGCAGGAGCGCATGCTGCTCGTCGTGAAGCGCGGACGCGAACGCGAGGTCGAGGACGTGTTCGAGAAATGGGATCTGCACGCCGCGCACATTGGCGAAGTCACCGACGACGGTTTGATGCGCGTCCGCGATCACGGAAACGTGGTGGCAGAAATTCCGACCGCAGCGCTCACAGACGAGGCGCCTGTGTATGAGCGGCCGATGCAGACGCCCAGCTATCTCAGTGACGTTCAGAAACTCTCGCTGCCCGAGCGGCCGCAGATTCCCGATCTTGACGCCCTGCGCGCGCTGCTCGCCTCGCCGACGATTGCCAGTAAACGCTGGGTGTATCGCCAGTACGATCACATGGTTCGCACCAACACACTGGTTCTGCCTGGGATGGGTGCCGGCGTCGTCCGCATCAAAGGCACCGACACCGCGCTCGCGATGTCGGTCGACGGCAACGGGCGTTACTGCTATCTGGATCCGTATCGCGGCGCCATGCTGGCCGTCGCCGAAGCGGCGCGCAATGTGGCCTGCGCCGGCGGCGAGCCGATTGGCGGAACCAATTGCCTCAACTTCGGCAATCCCGAGCGTCCGGAAATCATGTGGCAGTTTGGCCGTGCGGTTGAAGGCATCACGGCCGCCTGCAAGGCGCTTGATATACCCATCACCGGCGGCAATGTCAGCCTGTACAACGAGACCGACGGCAAGGCGATCTACCCCACGCCGGTGCTCGGCGTCGTCGGGTTAATCGAGGATGCGCAGACGGTAATCGGCCGCGGTTTCCGCGAGACCGGTGATGTGATTTTCCTGCTCGGCGATAGCCGCCACGAGCTCGGTGGCAGCGAGTATTTGAAAGTCGTGCACGATATGGTTCGCGGTGTTCCTCCCGAGCTCGACTTGAAAGCCGAACGTGCGCTTCAACAACTGCTCGTCGCTGCAGTCCGCGAAGGCCTGGCACGATCCGCTCACGACTGCGCGGAAGGCGGCCTGGCGATCACACTGGCTGAATGCACGTTTGGTACAGGCCGCATCGGCCTGAACGTCGACCTCGTCGGCGTCGACACCGCGGACGCCTGGGTGGCGGCATCGACCCTGTTTTCGGAATCGGCCTCACGCGTCGTCGTGTCCGTGGCGCCCGAGCGTGCGGCGGCATTTCAACAGCGGGCGAAGGATTTCGGTGTGCCGGCGCGCGACATTGGCACGACCGGAACCGCCCGCGTTCGCGTCTTAATCAATGGACGTTGTGTCATCGATATCGCAGTGGACGAAGCCGAGGCGATTTGGGACACTGCATTGGGCAGGCATTTCACGCAGCGGGCTGCATAGGAACATTAGTGACCAAGAGACGCACCCACGACGATAAGTTCAAAGATGAGTGCGGAGTCTTTGGCATCTTCGGTCATCCCGAGGCCGCCAACCTTACGTATCTCGGCCTTTACGCGCTGCAGCATCGCGGGCAAGAGAGCGCGGGTATTGCCGCTTCCGACGGCGTCGAGGTGCGTATCTCGAAATCGATGGGCCACGTCGCCGACGCTTTCTCAGAGAAAACGCTCGAGAAACTGCCGGGGAACATCGCCATCGGCCATGTCCGCTACTCGACGGCGGGCGACAGCAAACTCGACAACGCGCAGCCGATCCTGATCGACTGCACGCACGGGCAGATCGCGATCGGCCACAACGGCAACATCGTGAACGCCATCGAACTGAAGGACGAGCTCGTCCGGCGCGGCTCAATCTTTCAAACGTCCACCGACACCGAAGTCATCCTTCACTTGTATGCGCGGTCGCGCGCGGCGACGAGCGACGAAGCCATTGTCGAAGCCATTTCGCACGTGCAGGGCGCGTTTTCTCTCGTGCTGATGACCAAGGATCGGCTCATCGCGGTGCGCGACTCGCACGGCTTCCGTCCCCTGGCCCTCGGCCGTTTGGGCGACGCCGTGATTGCGTGTTCAGAGACATGTGCGCTCGATCTGATTGGCGCCACCTATCTGCGCGACGTCGAGCCGGGTGAGGTTGTGGTCGTCAGCGCAGCCGGCGTGAAGTCGTTCAAGCCGTTCGCTCCCGCCCCGCCGTCGCAGTGCATCTTCGAGCACGTGTATTTCGCCAGGCCTGACAGTTATGTCTTCGGCGAGAGCGTGAACGAGGTCAGAACCAATCTCGGCCGCTTGCTCGCGCGCGAGCAGCCCGTCGAGGCCGACGTCATTGTTCCGGTTCCCGACTCGGGCGTGTGTGCGGCTGTGGGCTACGCCGAAGAGTCCGGCATTCCCATGCGGGTCGGCCTGATCCGCAATCACTATGTGGGCCGCACGTTCATCGAGCCGCAGCAGTCGATCCGGCATTTCGGTGTGCGCATCAAGCTGAATCCTGTGCGCAGCATTCTCGAAGGCAGACGTGTCGTGCTCGTTGACGATTCGCTCGTGCGTGGGACGACCAGCCGGAAGATCGTAAAGATGGTGAGGGCCGCGGGCGCGAAAGAAGTGCACATGCGGATCAGCTGTCCTCCCACCATCTCGCCCTGCTTCTATGGCGTCGACACGCCCCGCCGTTCCGAACTGATCGCCGCCACGCACACGCTCGAAGAGATTCGAAAATACATCGAGGCCGATAGCGTCGGGTACCTCAGCCTCGAAGGTTTGCTATCGTCAGTGGGCACACGCCGCACGTCGTACTGCACGTCGTGCTATACGGGACAATATCCCGTGGCATTTCCGCAGAATGAAGCGGCTTATCTGCAGTTGGCGCTGAAACTCGATGAGCAACCTGTCAAGACATAGCGTGCGCGGCGCATTCGCGGCGGTTGTAGCGGCCGCGCACATCGCCTCGTCTGGCGTGAGCCTCGGCGCTCAGACTCCACCGATCGCGCAAGCTGTGCAGGAGCGCGGCCCTCAACCGCTCGCTGACAAGGCGATCCAGGCGGCCATCGACGCGCTCGGCACGGTCAACGCCACGGCGACCGACGCGGCGTTCACCGCACGTATGAATGCCGCCCGCGCGCTTCGTCGCGCGCCAGCCGATGCCGTCGTACCCGCGCTCATCAAAGCGGTGCAGAGCCACGAGAATTCGTATGTCCGGTTTCGAGCGCTGGTGCTGCTGACTGCGTTCAACGACTCCCGCACGCCAACCGTTGTGCGCGAGATCATGGGCAATCCGAACGACCGGCTGCGGACCGTCGCATACATGTATTACGAGCACCATCCATCGGCCGACGTGCTGCCCACGCTATTGCAGGCGCTCGGCCGCGAGGACGGCGAGTTCGTGCGGCCCGCGCTTATTCGCGCGCTGGCGGCGCAAGGGAGCGATCCGCGTGTTCGCGAGACGCTGCTGATGGACATCGGACGCGGTCAGGATTACTTCCGAAGCGCCGTCATCGAAGCGGTCGGCGATTACCGGCTCACCTACGCCCTCGAGCCCCTCCTCGCCGTCGCACGGCAGGGTGGCCCGCTTCAAGTGGATGCCGTGGTCGCACTCGGCAAGCTGAAAGATCAGAAAGCCGTGGAAACGCTCGCGGCCCTTCAGCGATCGGCGTCGCGCGATACGCAGCCGACCATCGCCGCGGCGATCTGCCTGCTGGGGATCAATTGCGACGCCCACGTGCCGTATTTGATCGAGACCCTCCGCTTTGCCGATAAGAATCCCGGTTTCCAGGAGCTGCTGCGGAACACCGTGGCCGCCCTCGTGGCGCTGGCGAACGCCGGCAACGCCAAAGCGTTGAACGCGCTATTTGAGGTCGGCATCCCGTCGTCTGATCCGGTGCGCGCGCGCATTGGGCTGGGAGTCGGCACCATCGCCATTCGAAATACGCCAGCCACCTTGTCCTTCCTCGAAGCCGCGCCCGACCGTTCGGGCGCGATCGAGTTAATCGGCGAAGGCTTCGACATGCTCGAAGAGGACTACGAAGAGGAGAGCTTCTTCGCCACGGTGAGGCGCGGGTACTGGAAGGCGCCAGAGGAATCGGCGACGCGGAAGATCGGTCAGGCGCTCATCGAGAAACTGGAATTCTAAGCAAAGTGGATTATCGCCAATCAGGCGTCGACATCGAGTCGGGCGACGCTGCGGTCGAACGTATCAAAAAAATCGCTCGCGCCACCTTCACGCCCGGCGTGCTGTCGGAAATCGGCGGCTTCGGGGGCATGTTCCGTTTTCCTGCGAAGAATTTCAGCGACCCCATCCTGATTTCAAGCGCCGACGGCGTCGGCACCAAGCTGAAAATTGCGTTCATGTCGGCCATCCACGACACGGTCGGGACCGATCTGGTGAATCACTGCGTGAACGACATCCTCGTGCATGGAGCCGAGCCGTTGTTCTTTCTGGATTACCTTGCGACCGGCCGCCTCGATCCGGAGGTGGCGGCGCTCGTCGTCAGCGGCATGGGACGCGCGTGCGAGGCCAACGGCTGCGCGCTCGTTGGCGGCGAGACCGCCGAGATGCCCGGCTTTTATCAGGACGGCGAATACGATCTCGCCGGCTTCATCGTCGGCGTTGTCGATCGACCGCGCCTGATCGATGGGCGCGAGATAGTGGTCGGCGATCGGCTCATTGGGCTGCCGTCGACCGGCCTGCACACCAACGGCTATTCCCTGGCGCGCCGCATCGTGTTCGACATCCTCGGCCTCGACGTCGACAGCTTCATGCCCGAGGTCGGCGACACAGTGGCGGGCGCGCTGCTCCGCACGCATCGCTCGTATCTGGCGTGCATGCGGCCGTTGCTCGAGCGCGGGCTTGTGAAGGGCATGGCGCACATCACCGGTGGAGGCATTCCGGGCAACCTGTCGCGGATTCTGCCGGATGGTACCGGCGCGCGCGTCCATCGTGGGGCGTGGGCCGTCCCTCCGCTGTTCTCGTTTCTGCAGAAGTCGGGTGACGTGTCCGACACCGAGATGTTCCGCGCGTTCAACATGGGCATCGGGTTGATCGTTTGCGCGGGGCCCGAGCAGTCGGAACGTGCGTTCAGCATGCTGAAAGACGCCGGCGAAGATCCGAAGATGATCGGGGAGATCGTCGCTGGCGACAAGCAGGTGCAGGTTATCTAACGAATCGCCGTCCTTCTAATTTCCAGCCGCCATCGAGAACGATCTGCACGGCTTGGGGATAGAGGAGGTGCTCCTGCTCGAGTATGCGATCGGCCAGCGTGTCGGCGCTATCGTGATCTTCCACTTTCACTGACCGCTGAAGAACGATAGGGCCGCCGTCGAGCTCAGCCGTGACGAAATGCACCGTCGCGCCGGTGCATTTCACGCCATGCTCCCACGCTTGATACTGAGCGTTGATTCCAGGGAACGCAGGAAGAAGTGATGGGTGAATATTCAGAATGGCGTTCGGGAACGCCTTGATGCAGGTCGGGCTCAGAAGCCGCATGAAGCCCGCCAGGCACACCAGGCGCACCTTCCTGGCCCTTAGTTGTTTCACCAACTCCCGATCGTATTGCTCGCGTGTGGCAAATGTCGCCTTGTCCGTGTGATCCAGCACCAACGTCTCGAGACCGGCTTGCCGTGCGTGTTCAAGACCGGCGGCGTCCGGCCGATTGGAAATCACAACCGCCAACTCCGCGTTCAACCGCTTTGCCGCGATCGCATCGATCAGCGCCCGCAGGTTGCTGCCGCGCCCCGAGATCAACACCGCCACGCGTCTATTAACGGGGTCCGACCCCGCGTCAGTTTTTGTCATAGGGTCAGACCCCGTTTGAGCGTCAGCACCGACACGTCCGGAGGGCAGTTCAGGCGATACGGCACATACACCGTCCCGACGCCGCGGCTCACGAAAATGGATGTGTTATCGAGATGGCCTAGACCGGCGACCACTGGAAATTTCTTCGCGGCGATCGCACCCACGACGGGCAGCACGACTTGGCCGCCGTGCGTGTGGCCCGACAGCACCAGGGGAACGTCGAGCGCGGCCGCTTCGACCAGCCGGCGAGGATCGTGCGCCAGGAGCAGCGTCATTCCCTCCGCGCCCTTCAAGATGCGCGCAATATCGCGTGCGCGCTGCGTCCAAAACCTCACGCCAATCAAGCTCAGCGTCTCGCCGCGCACGATCACTTTGGTGCGCGCGTCACGTAGCACCTCAAACCGGTTCGCGATGAGCGCAGCCGGCATATCGCGGTCGTCGTCGTGGTTGCCAAGCACCGCGAACACGCCGGACGGCGCGTGCAGAGCCGACAGCGCTTCGGCGCACGGCACGACGTACGAACGGTCGCCCCAGGTGACGTAATCGCCGCCCAGGACGATCATCTCCGGTTCCTCGGCCATCAGGAGCGATGCCGCATGGACGACGTCGGACGCCGGAATCATCTCACTGTGGTGCAGGTCGGTGATGAGGCCAACGCGTAAGCCGTCGAGCGCGTGAGGCAGACCAGATACCGGCACATCGGCATAGACCACCTGAGTTTGATGGCGGGAATAGGCCAGCCCGTACGCGCCGCCACCGACGAGGGTGCCGACGCCTCCGGCAAGAAGCGTGTTCAGCGCGGCACGTCTCGTCACGAGCACACGCTTATGATAATGGACCTTGATACCATGACGGGCGTGCGAGATCTCCTCCGCCACCGAAGAGGGCACCTCATCGCTGCGATTCTCGTCGCGTGCCTTCTCGTTGTCCTGCGCTCTTTCGTCTGGATTTTTTTTGAACAGTCAGGCTTCGATTCCGACCAGGCGGTCATAGGCCTGATGGCGAAGCACCTCGCCGAGGGCCGCGCGTTCCCCCTCTTTTTTTACGGGCAGCACTACATGCTGGCGGTCGAGCCGTGGCTGGCGGCGCCCTTCTTCAAAGTGTTCGGCGTGTCGGTCGCCGCGCTCAAGTTGCCGCTCCTTTGCCTCAACCTCGGTGTCGCGACCCTGCTGCTCTGGACGCTCGTCAAGAAGATTGGACTCAAACCATTCGACTCACTTCTCATTTCGATTTTCTTCGTTGTTCCGCCGCCGCTCGTCTCTGCGCGATTGGTGGACGCACAAGGTTCGAACATCGAGCCGCTCCTCTATGTGCTCGTGTTGTGGCTGCTACGCAATCGTCCAGTGGCCTTCGGCCTCTTCGCCGGCTTCGCGTTTCTCCATCGTGAATTCGCCGCCTACGCGGTTGCGGCGGTACTCCTGCTCGACGTTGTCACCGGCCGCGCGTTTACGCGCGTCCGACTCCGCGAATATGTCCTGTCGTGGGGAATGTTCGCGCTGGTGGCGGTCGTTGTCAGCATGCTGAAAACCCAAGCCGACTTGCTGGGCCCCGGCACGGCCGGCACGTTGAATTTGGGCGGGCTGGATGCGCAAGTGGCGAGCTGGGGCGGCCTGGTCTGCTGGGCCCCGGCCGAGGTCGGGTGGAATCTCCGTTGGCTAGGTTACGAAAACCTCGGGATGATGTTTAATTACCGGCCCGATTTGCTCGGGCCGGATGATTGGTCACCAACGCCGGCGGGACATACCTGGATCGCGATGGCGCTTGGCCTGATGCTGATCGTGGCGCTGGTGGAGATTATCAGGCGCAGAAAAAATATCAGCGGCGAGGCGTGGCAGTTCGGAACGTATCTCATGGTCGTCGCTGTGCAAGCCGCGCTCGCTTACGCCGTGCTCGGTTGCCACGTGAGAGATTACAGCTTGATTCGCTACACACTGCTTACGGTCTATTTTCCGATCGGCCTACTGACTGTATTGTTGAGCGCGAAGCCTGCGGCGTGGTCGCGCGCTCTTGTTTTCAGCGTTCTTTTGGTCTGGGGCGCAGCGTCAATGCTCGACAGCGGCAGGTTCCTCGTCGCCTACCTCCATCGGCCCCCGGGCACCCCAGCGCGCGATCTGGTCAACTATCTCGAGTCGCAAGGCGTGCGGTACGGGCGCGGCACGTATTGGGTCGCCTATCAGCTCGATTTTCTGTCGCAGGAACGGCTGACGATCGCGTCGCTCGACAAGGTGAGGGTTGCCGCATATCAGAAAGACGTCGACGCGCACGGCGAGCAAGCAGTGCACATCCGCCCGAATCGTGGCTGGCCGAACTGCCCGTGCGAGATTGGTGTGACGTACCGGCTCTGGTGCCTGGAATACCTCGATCGAGCAAAGCATGCGGCGCGCTAGTTAGAATACGTGTGGCCCAAACGACATGACCGATCTGTTTAGCGAATTAAAATGGCGCGGCCAAGTATTCGACGCCACTGAGGGTGCGCCCGGGCAGCTCTTGCGCAACAAAGTGACGGCCTACATCGGCTTCGATCCCAGTGCTTCGGGCCTGCATATCGGCTCGCTCGTGCCCATCATGACGATGAAGCGCCTGCAGCGGTTCGGCCACTCGGCCATCGCGCTGCTCGGCGGCGGCACCGGGATGATCGGCGACCCGAGCGGCAAAACGGCCGAGCGCACGCTGCTGTCGAGAGAAGACGTGCTGGCAAACGTGGACGGCATGCGAGGGCAGCTCTCCAAGTTTTTCGATAAAGATGCGGGCGGCGGGCCTGCCATTCGGTTCGCCAATAACGCCGATTGGCTTGGGACGATGAGCGCGATGGAATTTTTGCGCGACGTCGGCAAGTACTTCACGGTGAACTACCTGTTATCGAAGGAATCGGTGAAGCGGCGCATCGAGGGGGAAGAAGGAATCTCGTTTACCGAGTTCAGCTACTCGCTTCTTCAGGCCTACGATTTTCTCGTCCTCCACGATCGCTTCGATTGCACGCTGCAGCTTGGCGGAAGCGATCAATGGGGCAACATCGTCGCCGGCTGCGACTTGATCCGCAAGCTGCGCAGCAAGCAGGCGCATGGGCTCGTGATGCCGTTGCTCCTGACGTCGAGCGGCACGAAATTCGGCAAGACCGAGGGCGGCGCCGTGTGGCTCGACGCGGCGCGAACGTCGCCGTTTCGGTTTTATCAGTTCTGGCTGAACACCGACGACAAGGATGTGATCGCGCATTTGAAATACTTCACGTTCCGCACACAGACGGAGATTGCCTCGCTCGAGGACTCGCTGAAGAACCATCCCGAGCGGCGCGATGCCCAACGTCAGCTCGCGCGCGACGTCACCGAGTTCGTGCACGGCGCCGATCAGGTGAGCGTCGCCGAGCGCGCGGCGGCGGTGCTCTTCGGGGACTCGCTTGCCAACGCGTCGGTCGAGGACATTCTCATGGTGTTCGACGACGTGCCGTCGGTGACGGTGAACGCGTCCGCATTGGAGTCGGGCATCGGCGCGGCGGAGCTGGCCGTCACGTCGGGTCTCGCGGCGTCCAAAGGCGAAGCCGCGCGCTTGATCAAACAGGGCGGACTGTATTTGAACGACCGGCGTCTGACTGATGAGCGCGGACAGGTAAAGATGGCCGATGCGATTGGGGGATCGGTGATTGTGTTGCGCAAGGGACAACGCGAGCGGCGCATCGTCAAGATTCGACCGTGATTCGTGGGTACCTTGACCAGGCGGGAGGGGTACCGTATCATTACTGAAGCTTGCAACGCTGACTGCTGAACATATGCGGCAGCGGGGCCTGTTAGATAGCGCGCGCGGGGTTCCGGAACTCGACAAAGTTGCTCAGCCAATATACGCTGACGTCGGGTTGAAGAAGTGGGTTCGCATAATCCACCCCGGGCGCGCATATTGAATAACAATAGATTCGTTCGGTAGGCGAAACCCGGCATGGCATGCCGGAAGTTGCTCCGCAGAATCCGGAGCAATTTTTTTGTCTTCAGACGATTTTCAAGAAATAAAACCTGCTGGGGATTGACAAGAGGAAATTCCTTTAGTAACCTTAGAAGGTTCCCCTAAAAGCGGTTCCGCAAGGGATCTTAACGGATGGGGAAATACCACCGCGCGCGGGTATCCGGGCTCGGTGGTCGTCGGTTCTTTGAAAACTAGATAGAGCATACAAGCACAAAACCCGTCGAGTTATCAGCGGGTGGCGTCGCATACTCGGACGACCGATTCTGGTTTGGGTCGAGCGTCTGGCGATGAACCACCTATAACTTGACAAACTAAAAACAACGCAAGAGCCAAAGCAATCGGCTTCTTTTGTTGGTGCAATTTGTCCGCCGAAGCGGCCGCAAGGTCGCGAAGGCGGGCTAAACACACTTAACATGAGAGTTTGATCCTGGCTCAGAATCAACGCTGGCGGCGTGCCTAACACATGCAAGTCGAACGCGAAAACCCCGCAAGGGGTTAGTAGAGTGGCAAACGGGTGAGTAACGCGTGGGTGACCTGCCTTCGAGCGGGGGATAACGTTCCGAAAGGGACGCTAATACCGCATAACATCCTGCCCTTGAACGGGTGGAGATCAAAGCTGGGGATTCGCAAGAACCCGGCACTTGAAGAGGGGCCCGCGTCTGATTAGCTAGTTGGTGAGGTAACGGCTCACCAAGGCAACGATCAGTATCCGGCCTGAGAGGGCGGACGGACACACTGGGACTGAGACACGGCCCAGACTCCTACGGGAGGCAGCAGTGGGGAATTGTTCGCAATGGGCGCAAGCCTGACGACGCAACGCCGCGT
>JANMJM010000047.1:0-4220 GCA_031371345.1 Vicinamibacteria bacterium | reverse complement strand
GACGACGTCATCGCCGCCATTCAGGGCAGTTGCCGCGGCCTGTATCTGTTGAATTTCCCGACCACTGGCTGGTTCGGCGACAAGACGATCGAGATCGCCGAAAAGACGCTCAAGCGCGGTGTCGGCCGCCTCATGATGACGATCAGCATCGACGGCCCGAAGGCGCTCCACGAAGAGATGCGCGGTCTACCGGGCAGCTGGGACAAAGGGATCGAAACCTTCCGCCGGCTTCGCGGCATCAAGAATGCGAATTTTCAGACCGTTATCGGCATGACGCTGATGGAGAAGAACGCCACGAGAGTCGACGAGACGATCGAGGCGATTCGGCGGGTGATTCCCGATTTCAGCCGGAAAGAGCTGCACCTGAACATCGGCCACGAGTCTGGCCATTACTTCGCGAACCTGGGATACGGTGGCGTGTCGACCTATCACGGGAAAGTGATGGAAGCGGTCGAGAACCATCGGAAGGCGAATGGCTCGTCGCTGCATCCAGTGCATTTTCTCGAAGACCGGTACCAGGCGCTGATTCCAAAATACTACGAGACCCACAAATCGCCCCTGCCGTGCACGGCGCTTTCATCATCGTGCTTCATCGACGCGTATTGGAACCTCTTCGCGTGCTCGATCTGGGACGAGAAAGTCGGGAACCTTCGCGACAACGGTTTCGATCTGAAGGCCCTGTGGGACGGCAACCGTCGCCGGGAGCTGCGTCAGGACGTCATCGAAGAGCGATGCTCGCACTGCTGGACGCCGTGCGAGGCGTATCCGACTATTCTTGGAAATCTGGCAAAGGCAACCCTCTCGATGCGGACCGAGCGCAAAGATCCGGTACCGCTGCCAATCCCCTAGAGAAGGTCTAACGCAACCGCGGATCGATTGCAGGGACGTAAAGCGACGGCGCGACGAAGTCGTCGGCGCCGAAGATTGGATTATTGGCACCGCCAGGGCCCGCATCTCCGATGATCTTGTTGATGCGACCGTTCGGGAAACAGATGCGTGAGCCCGAGAAGTTCCGGCCCATCCACGGGACGACGTTCTCTCCGCTCCCTTTTAGCAGCAGTCCGGCCCCCTTGCCGCGCATCAACCAGGCGACTCGCTTGACGACTTCAAAGTCCTCGAACGAATTCCCTGGCCGGACAAAACTCCACACGCAGACCACCAACGGCTCGTCGACGAGCCCCTGGCAGGTCGATTCCCATGCGCCGTAGTCGTTCCCCGGTGCGGCTGGAGTCCTGAACGTGGCGGGTGACGACCACGGGCCTGTCAATCCTTGGTACTCCGAACGTGCGGTCCATGTGTAGCTGGTCGTGGGCGTGAGGGGAGCGGAGGGCACCCATGTTGTGCTGCTCACCAGGCCCGAATCAGCAGCCGGTACGCCAGTCGTGTCTGTTACGCGGAAGCGGTATTGAACCGCACCACTGGCGTTGGTGAGCCCGCCGCCGCTGACGACGAGTGAGGGCGTCAGGCTCGAGGTGGTGACATTGTTGAGGGGCGAAACGGTCACTGGCGCGCTAGCCCTGAGAGACGGCCCGCCGACGTTGCCGGAAGCGCCGGACGTGCCTGAGGGTGCCAGCGGCGGAGCCGGCGTCGACCCGCATGCCGACACACACGCCATCAGCGCCGCCAAGACGGCGATCCCAAGAGTATTCCGCTCCATCATCGAGCCTCCAACGCGCTGCCGAGCGAGGCCGGCCGCGGCCTGTTGCCAATGAAAACGTTTCGGACGATTTCGCCTGGGAAGGTGCCGTTCTCGGGGCCCTCCCGCTCGTCGTTCCCGCCAAGGTACGCAAAATGGGGATTCGGCTGATATCTGATGAGCCGGTGGTTGAAATAGTCCGTCGACTTGTACTCGAGGTCGTAGAATGTGCTGCCGCCGATCGAGTTCTGGATAATCATCCGGAAGCCGTCGTCCCACATCGCCCTGAAAAAGTAGAAACGCGACGGGTCGAGCGAGACGATGTTCTTGGTCCGATCGTTGGCGTCGGCCTCGAGCTGGAACGCCGAGTCGGCCAGTCGCATCTTGAAGGAAATACAGTTGTCCGGGTTGCCATTCACGCCACGGTACTGCGCCGTAAACAGCCACGGACTATTGTAGACACCGCCGGCCGAATCGGACATCTCGAATAACTTCAGCTTGGCGCCTGGGCCGTTAGGATGAAGCCCCGAGATTTCGAGCGAGAACTCCCCGGTCGAGAGCGGTTGCGCGAGCTGATACCGCACGTAGGCACCGCCGTCGTTGAGCCGAATGCCCTGGCCGCTGATGAACGTGGTCGAGCCGACGATCGTACCGATGCTGCTGCCAAACACGAGCGGATCGTACAGCTCGCCGGGACGGTTGTAGCCGACGATGGCCGTGTTGAAGCTGCGGGTGGCCGTCCAATCGGAAACATTGTTCCCCTCGCTCGCGCGGGCGCGCCAGTAGAGGCGAGTGGCCGGCTGTAAATCGAAGTCGGGAGTGTAGGACGTGTTGCCCGAGCCTTCAGGGACGCCAGTTTGGCGAGCCACCACCGGAAACGATCCAGTGGAGGATACGGTTGTGAAATCATTCCTGTCAGACACTTGAAATTCGTAGATGCGGGTACCGGTTGTGCTTGCACTGTTCCCCACGCTGAGCGTCGGGCGCAGAGAGGTGAGTTGCGCCTGGTCGGCAGGCGACGCCGCTGTCGGCGCAGCCAGCGCGCCGAGCGTTGCGCTCGGGCCGAGCGGCACCACGGCTTCTCCCTTTCCGCATGCGAACGCCCCCACGACGCACAATCCCACAATCCACAGACGGCTGGTTCTCATTCTTCAGCGCTCCTCGACAGATCGCGAATCAACATGCGTCATGATACTGCAAAACCGCCGGCTAATTATATAGAAATAATGGTCAATTGTGTGAATTATATAGAAAAATTAACGTGTTTCCGTCATTCTCTTGCGCTACAATGCGGACGCATTCAAATATCTCGTGCATCGACAGGAGTGGCGTGTTCATGAAAACTACGAGCATCATCGTGCTGGCGATCGGGCTGACGCTGGCCAGTGCGGCAGGCGCGACGGCACAGGCCGTCGATTCGAAAGTTTATCTTGACTTGAATGTCGCGGGCCAGACACACCCGGTCACTATTGCGACGACGTCGACGTTTTCGCTCTTTGGCGACACCGGCAGGACGAGCTTCAGCCAGCGTGTCGACCAGGGACTCATGTTCGATGGGAGCGCCGGATATTTTGTCCGGCCGAATTTTAGCGTCGGCGTTGCGGTCTCCGTATTCACCGTTTCGCCCATCTCGGCCGTCTCCGTCGCGACTCCGGATCCCATCGCGTTCAACTCTTTTTCGGTGCTGGGGGCCTCACCTAAGCTCAGACATACAGAGATGGGCACGCACATCAACGTCGCGTATCACCTGCGTATCGGCGACAAGACGGCGGTGGCTATCTTCGGCGGGCCGTCGATCGTGCGCCTGAGCAAAGAGATTGCGAGTGCGAGCGCCGTCAACGGCACGACGCAGGCGGCAATCGCGACACAGACGGGTACTGGAACTGGTGCACACGGCGGCGTCGATGTCAGCTATTTCTTCAAGCCGCGGCTGGGCGCCGGCATCATGGTGCGATACATGCGGGCGACAGTGGATCTGCCGGTGGCGTCTGGCGTGGAGGTGGGAGGAGCTCAAGGCGGTATCGGTCTGCGGTTCCGTTTCTGAAACGCGCGATTCCCGAATGAAGATACTGAAGCACGGGCCTGGACGTCCGCAGAAGTTCGGCCGTCCATCGCAAGTGGTCACGCTGACCCTTCCGGAAGACGTGCTCGCGCGTCTCAGGGCCGTGGACACCGACCTCGGGCGCGCCATTGTGACGCTGGTCGAGCGGAAGGGCTCGACGCCTTCCCGCGCGCTGCGTTCAGCGGAGCTCACTGCGTACGGCAATCACGCGGTCATCATCGTGAACCCCGCGAAGGCGCTCAAACAGCTGCCGGGGGTCCAGCTCGTGCCGATCGGCAACGGCCGGGCGTTAATCTCGCTCCAGAACCCGAACTCGATCCCCCAGTTCGAGATCGACTTGCGTGACAGTGTCGACGCGACCCACATCAACAAAGACGAGCGGGAGACGCTCAAAGCCATCGCCGACATCCTGCGCCACGCGCGCCGCTCCCGGGGAGTGTCGCTCACAGAGCGCTCGATCATCGTGCTCGAATCGAAGCGACACCATCGTGGAGTCGCTCAGAAATTCTCCAGCACGGCCCG
>JANMJM010000039.1:0-6275 GCA_031371345.1 Vicinamibacteria bacterium | reverse complement strand
TGTGACGCGCGTAAAGGCAGCGGGATTGAACCACTGTTCAACGGTCCCGGCGCCTTTTGGATCGCCAGTCAGATTTGGCAGGCCGGTCGCGCCGGCGCCGACATTGTTGTTCCCCTGCGTAACGGTGTACGGCCGCCCTGTTCGGGCGCTGAGAATGCCGCTCACGAGCCAACCGCCAAGGAGATGCCTGCCGAGGCCAGCGTTCAGCATCGGCTTGTCCTTCCCGAACGGAAGTTCGGCGATGAAATTTCCCGAGAGACGGTGACGGATGTCGAAATCGCTCGACGCTTCCCACGAGGCCAGGTCGCGTCCGTTTTGTGGCCGGCCAGACGAGGCGTTCAAGTGCTCGGGTGCCTGATCTCGCGCTTCGCCGACGGTGTACGACACGCGGTAGCTGTACCCGTCGTGGAACCGCTTCTCGAACGATAGGTCGACCCCTTTGTAATTACCCTCGCCGGTCATCTCGCGCCATTGAACGTTACCGAACGTTGGATACGGCAGCGGCCCGTTGGCGTCGAGCGTGCCTCGCAGCGGCTGGTTGAGGTTCCGCAGCACGGCGAGGTGCTTCGTGAACGACCCGACGACGTCGGCCGAGGCGACGAAATTTGTTCCGATCTGGCGCTCGATGCCTCCGCCGAACTGCTGCACTGTGGTGCGCGGACTGTTGCGGTCGGACGCGCGCACCATGATGCGCGCGACGTTGATGTTCGCCGGATCGAGAAAGTTGGCGGGAAAGCCATCCTGCAGACGAAGGATCGGAACCGCGCTGGTGCCGCCCGACTGCACGTCGATGTTTGCGAGGCCTGGCGGGTTGAGCGCAAGCTGATCCTCCGAGCCGATGCGATCGAACTGGTTGTAGAACGTGCCGAATCCGCCACGAAGGAGCGTGCGGTCGTCGAGTTTGACGATCACGCCGATGCGCGGTGAGAAATTGTTCCGATCCGGGTTCACCAGCGCGCGATCTGCCAGAGATCCGTCCTTGGCGAAGACGAGCGCACCAGCGACCGGATCGAAATTCGCCATGTGGTTTTGCGCCTCTGTTGCCGGCGTCATGTAGTCGTAGCGGACGCCGAGATTCAAGGTCAGCGCGTCGGTCGCCTTCCAGTCGTCCTGCACGTAAAACCCATACGACCGAAGCTGCTGATCCACGACAAAGACGTTGGTCAGTTGTGCGCGTTGAGCGTAGCCGAGCATGAAGTCCGCCAGCCCGTTGCCGGTAAACTGACCATTGAACGTCAGGTTGCCGCGTGTCGGCGCGACGTCGAAGTATTCGTTGCTCATCGGCGCCATCACGTCGGCGCCGAATTTCACCTGGTGCGAGCCGCGCATCCACGTCAGCGTGTCGAGGAATTGCATCTGTTGGGTATGCTGGAACTTCGGCATGAAGTTGGGCGAGCCCAGACGGATGTGCCCGGAGATGTCCATCCCGACGATGCCGCCGATCACCTTTGGTTCGTTCGGCACGCCGCGGAACCCGATTTGCGCGTTGCCGTCCTCACCGAACGGATCTTGCGTGCCGTCATTCGTTCCGCGCGCGTACGAGAAGCGCGCTTCGTTGACGAGCGACGCGCCGACGACCTTCGTCCATCCGCCGACCAGCCCATGAGAGCTGAGATAGTTGCGTCCCCACGCCGACGTCGACGTCCCATCGAGGATTCCACCCAGAAACCCAGGCACGTAACGGAAGCGATCGCTGTAGATGTAGCGCGCGAACACGTTGTCGTTACCGAGCGGAATGTCGACGCGAGCGAGGTAGCGTTCAGACTCGTCCTCGACGTTCGGTTGCCGGATCATGTTGTTGCTGCCGGCCGCATTGGGCACGGGCAGCATGGCGGCAATCTTCGCGGCGATCGGATCGATGCGATTGGCTGGAATTGTGTTGTTCGGGAACGGCAGGCCCGTGAGCGGATCTCGTATCTCTGTTGCAAAGACGCCGAGGCGCTCGTTGGCGGTGAGGACGCGGCCAGTACGCAAGACACCCTGTCGGATCCGCGTCGCTTCGAAGTCGCCGAAAAAGAACGCGCTGTTCTTCACGATCGGTCCGCCTAAATTCCCGCCGAATTGATTCTGCCTGTTGGACGGCTTCGCCTGACCTGCGCGCTTGGCGAAAAAATTCTTCGTGTCGAGCTTGTCGTTGCGGAAGAAGTCGTACGCCGTGCCGTGCATGCCGTTCGACCCGGATTTGGTGCTCACGATGATTGCGGCTCCGGGCGACCAGCCGTACTCCGCCGCATACGGGCTCGTCACGACTTTGAACTCATCAATCGCATCCACCGATGGCCGCGAGAGTTGTGTCGTCAACTCCTGAACGTTCGTCGAGAAGCTGTTGTTGGCCACACCGTCGAGGAGGAAGTTGTTCTGAAGGCTGCGATTGCCGTGGACGCTCACGCCGCCGGTTCGGCCGGACGAGGTGCCGCCTGCCTGTTCTGTATAACGGTCGCTCTGAACACCGGGGACGAGGGCCAGAAGGTCGTCCCAATTCCGAATCGCAAGAGGGAGGCTCGCCACTTCGTGGCTATCCACGACGGTGCCGACAACTGCGCTCTCGGTGCTGAGGAGCGGGGTGACCCCGGCTACGGTGACGGTCTCGTCTATCGAGCCGACCGCGAGCGACAGATCGAGGCGCGAGCGTGCGCCCAGTTCGAGCGCGATCGTCTGCTCGGCGCGCTGGAAGCCGGCCGCTTCGACTTGCACCAGATATTCGCCGGAGGCCAAATTGACGACCTGATAGGTGCCGTCGTTGCTAGTGGTTGCGGTGGCAACAGAGTTGGTCGCCAAACTCGTGACCTTTACTCGAGCCGCGCCAATCACCGCCCCCGATGGGTCCCTGACGATTCCCGTCAAGGTCGCGCGATCGACTTGCGCATATGCGGTCACCGCAATACTCAGTGACAGCAACGCCAGAGTGCTCGCTCGGAGAAGGATGCGTAACATCACCATTCCTCCTATTTGAAGATCGTCAGATTGACCGCGTCCGCCATCGCCTTGTAGCCGGCGTCATTCGGATGCAAGTGGTCGCCTGGATCAAACTCCGCTCGGAATTTATTCGCGTCGGCAGGATCGCGTGTCGCCGCTTCGAAATCGACGACCGCATCGAAGGCCTTTGATGTGCGGATCCATTGATTGACGGCGTCGCGAATCGACTCGCCTTCCTCGGTGAAGTAACCGGCTCCGCCGTAAGGGGTGAGCGTGCAACCGATGACGCGAATGCCGTGCGCATGGGCTCTGGCAATGATTTGCTGGTATGCCCCGATAAGGTCGTCCGCCGTCGCGCGAAACGCGGCGTTCGGTTGTGCCAGCGCGCCGATGTCGTTGATGCCCTCCATCACCATCAACCACTTCACGCTCGGCTGGCTCAGCACATCACGATCGAGTCGGGCCAGCGCGTTCACTCCGGCGAGCCCCGCGGCATCGGTCAGCACGCGGTTGCCCCCAATGCCTTCGTTGACCACGGCGATATTCGCGGTCCCTTTGTTCGCGCCGAGTCTTGCCGCAAGCAGCGCCGGCCAGGTGTTGTGGGTATCAACCGTTGAGCGCGCGCCATCGGTGATGGAGTCGCCGAATGTCACGACCGCCGCCGCGTCTGATGGTGCGACAACTTCAATACCGGTCAACCAATAGTAGGAAGTCGTCGTTCGCGCTTCGCGGAACTCGACGCTGCTGGTGAGGTCGCCTTCTGCAGACACGTACGTGGTGCGCAGCGCGGCGCTATGAACTGTGGGCGGGCCGGTATCTTCCGGAAGATAGAGGCTTACCGCGAGGTCCGTGAGAGGAGAGATGTCGAGCGCGACGGGATCGCTGACCACGACACCGCCCGGAGCAATTCTGACCGAAGGTTTCCCCCCGAATGTGATGGCGCGATCTGACTCCGCCACGATGCTCGAGCCCTGGCTTCTCTTCGCAAGATGCACCGCGCCTATTCTGACGGCCGATGCGCCAAATGAGTTGGACAACTTCAATCGTGCACGCTTGCCGCCAATGCTCGTACGCACAATCATGCGAACGGTTTGATTGTTCACCGTCTGCAGTCCGCCTGGGACAGGAGGCGGCGTCGCGTTCGGCTGGGGCTGGGTCTGGGGAGCTTGAGCCGGCGCAACGCGAAGCAGCAACTGAGCCGTGCCCCACGTCGGTACCCAATGTTCCTGATGAGCGGAACTTTGCGCAAAGGCCAGCCCGCTGGCGCACATGAGCACTGTTAACAAGCCGAGCGTTTCCGATCGACGGTTGAAAGCCTTTGTCATGGCGGGATTATAGCTATTTAGCCGCCATCCGAATTGCGCCATCCAGCCGAATGACTTCGCCGTTCAACATTTCGTTTTCGATAATGTGTTTCACCAGCGCCGCGTACTCGGACGGCTTGCCAAGACGCGGGGGGAAGGGAACCTGCTGAGCGAGGCTTTCTCGCGCGGCCTCGGGCAGGCTGGCCAACATGGGCGTGTCGAAGATGCCAGGCGCGATGGTCATGACTCTGATGCCGTAGCGGGCGAGTTCGCGCGCGAGCGGCAGCGTCATGGCGACGACCCCGCCTTTGGACGCGGAGTAGGCAGCCTGACCAATTTGGCCGTCAAACGCCGCGACTGACGCCGTATTAATAATGACGCCGCGCTCGCCGCTCGGTGACGGACCGGTCGCGCTCATGGCGGCTGCCGCCAGACGAATCACGTTGAATGTTCCGCCGAGATTCACGCGTATGACGCGCAGAAAGGCGTCGAACGGATGGGGCCCGTTTTTTCCGAGCGCTTTTTCGGCCAGCACAATGCCCGCCGCGTTGACAACTCCGCGAAGCGTTCCGAGCTCGGCCGCAGCGGTCAATCCTTTTTGTACGCTCGCTTCATCGCTGACATCGACGTTGGCAAACCGGACCTTCGGTCCAAGCTCGCTCGCCAGTCGGTTGCCCGATGCCTCGTTCACGTCGGCGACGAGGACCTGCGCGCCCGACTGCGCGAGCAACCGCACCGTGGCTTCGCCCAGGCCGGACGCGCCACCTGTGACGAAGAAGACGCTGTTACTGAGCTGCGTGAACGCGCTCCTCGGCCGTATCGATGGCGCGACGAACGGCGTCGTAGTCGTTCGGAAGTTCGACGGGCGTGTTGGCGCGCGTGGTGGGCACGCCTGCGAGTGCGCTCGAGTGATAGGCGACTTTGAAGTCGGTGAACTTCAGTCCGTTGGCGGTCGAGATCACGACGACGCGATCGCGCGGGCCGATTTGTCCACGCTCGCGCAGCTTCAACAGCGCCGCCAACGCAACGCCGGTGTGTGGGCAGTTAAACATCCCCGTGAGATCGGCGCGGGCCGACGCGTCGGCGAGCTCTGCCTCCGATGCCTGCTCGACGATGCCGTCGTATTTCTGCAGCGTGCGGATCGCCTTGCTCACCGACACGGGATTGCCGATTTGTATGGCGGACGCCAGCGTCGGCTTCGCCGTGATGGGATGGAACTCCCAATTATTTCTGTACGCGAGATACAAAGGGTTCGCGGCCGCAGCTTGAGCGACGACAAGGCGCGGCTTCTTCGTAATGAGGCCGAGCGTGTCCATTAAGTCGAAACCGGCGCCGAGCGCGCTGACGTTGCCGAGGTTGCCACCGGGGATGATGATGACGTCGGGTACCGACCAGTCGAACTGCTGGACAATCTCGACGCCAACCGTCTTTTGTCCTTCGAGGCGGAGGCTGTTCATCGAGTTGGCGAGATACACGCCCTCTTCGGTCGACAGCCGCTGCACGATCGCCATGCAGCCGTCGAAATCGGTATCGAGCGACAGCACCAGCGCGCCGTTAGCGAGCGGCTGCACGAGCTGAGCGGTCGAGACTTTACCGCGTGGAAGAATGACGATCGTCGGAATGTCGGCGGCGGCGCCGTAGGCCGCGAGCGACGCCGACGTGTCGCCGGTCGATGCACACGCCACGGCGCGCACCGATTTGCCGTCGGCGATCATCTGGCGGACGACGGAGACGAGGACCGTCATGCCGAGATCCTTGAAGGATCCCGTGTGCGAGTTGCCGCACATCTTCACCCAGAGATCGTCGAGTCCCACAACCTGCGTGTCGTCTCTATGACGACGGTAGAAAAAATGATTGAATGTCCATCAGGCATCCATTTATAATCGGAAACCGTCCTATCCATTTTATGCGTTAAGTTCACAAGTGTTCTATCAGTCAAAGAAAAAATGCTTAATTCGGTGATATTGGCAGGCACATCTCCACTGTTATGAAGGAAAGCAAATTTTTCCCCTTCCGGAGATGGAAGTGCGTTGCTTACGGAATGATAGGGAAGGT
>JANMJM010000030.1:0-2239 GCA_031371345.1 Vicinamibacteria bacterium | reverse complement strand
GCCGAACCGGAAAATCACGTTGAAGTTCGCCGAGTCTTTCAGCGTCGCCGCCCACGCCATAATTGGCGCGCTGAACGCCAAGCCGGTGAGCATCGCCACCGGCACCGCCACCAGCGCAAGCGGCGAGCGGGGAATCCCGAACGCCGTCAGCACGATGGCGAACGCAATAGCCACGGTGGCTTGCCGAATCGCCATCCAGGCGAGCTCGCCGAGGACGATGTCGGCGATTCGCATCGGCGTCGCGCTAATTGCCTCGTAGTTCCGGTGCCACGTAATCTTTCCGAGAATGGGATAACTCGATTCGAATGACGCCGACTGCATCGCGGCAGCGGCGAGCAGCCCCGGCCCTAAAAACTGCAAAAAGGTCACCCCGCCGGGCAGCGCGGCTGCGCCAGCGCGATCGATCATCGACCCGAGTCCTGTCCCGATGGCAACAAGGAACAGCGCCGGCTGCAGGAAGTTCGAGAACACCGTCCCGCGCCACACGCGCCGGTACACAAGCGCGTTGCGCTGGACCATGCGTAGCGCGTTCATTGTTGTGCGCTCATTCGACGAGCCCGCGACCGGTGATTCGTAGAAAGACGTCCTCGAGCGTCGATCGCCGTACGACGGCGCTTTCGAGCGGAATGTTCAGCGCATGCACCTGCTGCAGCGTACGCTCGCCGTCAGGTGTGTAAAGTTGAATGCGATCCGGCAGCTCCTCCACCCGCTCCACGACGGCTTTCAGCCGCGCCACCAGATCGGCCTTGCCGCGCGTATCGTCCGGAAAGCGCAATTCGAGCACTTCGCGCGTGGAATAGCGCTCGATGAGAGTTCGAGGCGACCCCTCGGCGACAATCTTCGCTTTGTCCATGACGACCAAACGGTCGCAGAGGCGCTCGGCTTCATCCATGTAGTGCGTGGTGAGCAAGAGCGTTGCGCCGCGCCGCTTCAGCTGATTCAGGCGATCCCAGACAACGTGGCGAGCTTGCGGATCGAGCCCGGTCGTCGGCTCGTCGAGCAGAATCACGTCGGGATCGTTGACGAGCGCTCGCGCGATCGTGAGCCGTCGCTTCATTCCACCCGACAGCGATTCGACCTGCGCATGGCCGCGCTCGGCAAGCTCGACGAATTCGAGCAGCTCGGCGGCCTTGCGTTTCGCCACGTCGCCGGGAATGTCGAAATAGCGGGCATACATCAAAAGGTTTTCACGCACCGTGATCTCGGCGTCAAGATTGTCGAGCTGAGGAACGACGCCCAGGCGCGCCTTAATCTGGCTGGCGTGGGTGTGGGGGCTCAGGCCGAGGACGCGCAGCTCCCCGCCGGTGACCGGCGACGCGCAGCCAATCATCCGCATCGTCGACGTCTTGCCGGCGCCGTTGGGGCCGAGAAACCCGAATGCCTCGCCGGCGTGCACGTCG
Source organism: Vicinamibacteria bacterium (assembly GCA_031371345.1). GTDB lineage: Bacteria > Acidobacteriota > Vicinamibacteria > Vicinamibacterales > JAMQPK01 > JAMQPK01. Next base: position 839 of record JANMJM010000030.1, on the reverse strand, counting down.
AACTCGATGTGATCCACGGCGGTGAATTGATCGAATCGCTTCGTCAATCCTCTGGCGTAAATGAGCGGATGTGCAGCGTTGGCCGGCATCTGACGATAGGTATTCTGGATCGGGTTTTGTATTGCTGTGCGGTCAGGAGGATCGCGTCTATGTGTCGAAATCGTACTTTCGTCTGGATTCTTCTCACATTTGCCGTATCGCTCGCGCCCACTAGCGCAGCGTCAGCGCACGCCCAGGTACGCGCCGGCGTGCAGGGCGGAGTATCGATCGATCCCGATCAAGTGTATTTCGGCGGACACGTACGCACGAACCCACTCATCGACCGGCTCCGCTTCAGACCGAGCGTCGATATCGGACTGGGTGAAAACATCACGATGGTGGCGCTGAATTTCGACTTCACGTACGGGTTCCCGGCGTGCGGCCCGTGGAGTCTCTACGTTGGTGCGGGCCCATCGATCAACATCATGCATGTCGACAACGGATCGAACACGGGCGCCGGTTTTAATTTCATCGTCGGCGCGCAGCAACGCGGCGGACTGTTCTTCGAGGCAAAAATAGGCACAGGCGATAGCGCTCGTCTCAAACTCGGCGTCGGCTACACCTTCCCGTAGAATTACCGCTCGATCATTTCTATTGCGGCGTCAGCCTGAAGGGAGAACCTGCCCCGCCCTGTGGACTGAATCCGCAGGTCGGGGCATTTTTTCTGCAGGCGATGACGCAGCAGAATCAGCCGCGTTTCAAAATTATCCTTCACTGGCGGCAGACCCAGCGACGCATCGAGACGCACCTCGCGGTTGGTGAACTCGGTACGCCCCGTGCGTTGCCATTCCTCCAGCAAC
>JANMJM010000027.1:0-11503 GCA_031371345.1 Vicinamibacteria bacterium | reverse complement strand
CGGATCGCCTTGACGCGCGCACCAATCTTGAACGACCCCCCAAAAATGGCTCCCACCCGGATGCCACCCGGCAGCGTGTGCCGGCTGACCGCTGAGAGGCCCGCCGAGGCAATGCAGCCGCAATTGGCGCAGTCGGGATTGCCACCGAACTGACACGGTGTAATGGGCTTCTCGAAGTTCGACGATACGCACGCCGTCGTCAGCGCGAAGACGCACTCGTCGGGCGAATGCGGCGGCGTGACGTAAGACTCGATCATCCCTTCGGGCATCCGCAGCTTCGGATACTTCGTGCGCAGCACCTTCAGGTCGGCAACCACCTTCTGGCGATCGGCCTTCGTGAGACGTTCGGCCGAAATCTCGCCGACCTGCGGCGTGTATAAGCTGATCCATAGTTGCGAGATGTTGGGATTGGCCGACCAGAACTTCACGAACTCCTCGAGGTAGCCATCGCGTCGCGCCTGCTGGCGCGTCACGGTGCAGTGAACCGTAATTTCATGTCCTTCGATGTGTTTCAGGATGCGGTCGTAGGTGGCCGGCTTGCGCCGCTCGTCGTGCTCGGGCTGCAATCCGTCAATCGAAACCACCACTTGCAGGCGGCGCAACCCGATCCATTCCTGCGGAATCGGGCGCACGGCGCTGGTGACAACCTGCGTGTAGATCCCGCGCTCGGCCATCCGCGGCAGAATCTCGTTCAGCTCGCGATAACGGACGAGCGGCTCGCCGCCCACGATCGACACGTGCAGCGGCCGATACCGGTCGAGCAGCGCGAACATGCCGTCGACGAGCTCCTGGCCTTTGAAATCCTGAAGCTCGCGCAGTTTGACGTCGCCGCCGAGATGATCATCGCCGTACGCGTAGCAGCCCGGACACGTGAGCGGGCACTCGCGAGTAATTTCGACCGACAAATTTGGCTGATAACCGCTAAGGATTCTTCCCCACGCCCGGATAATACCTTCCATGCCTCAACACTGTACCAGAACCCCACGTCAAAGCGGCACCGCTTTGCGGCGAACTGGCATAATGAGGATCCAAATTGGCGCAGGAGTCTCATGATCACACGGCGTCGTTCGAAACTGCATGGTTGGGGCGTGTTTGCGGAGCAGCGGATTACGAAAAACACGCGCATCATTGATTACGCGGGCCAGAAAATCTCCCATCAAGAGAGCTTGAAGCGCGAGCACCGTTACATGAAGAAGGGGTTGATCTGGTGCTTTCAGATTAACCGACGATGGGTGCGGGATGCTGCGCGTGGCGGGAACGTTGCGCGCTTCATCAACCACTCCTGCCGTCCGAACTGCTACATCCACATCGTCGGCGACATCATCTGGGTTCGCGCGGCCAGGAACATCAAGAAGGGTGAAGAGCTCACCTACGACTACATGACCGATGGAGACGGGGAGATCCCGTGCCGCTGCCGGCCGGATTGTCAGCGGTTGCTGTGATAGTGCGACCGCAACTAACAACCAACAACTAATCACTAAGCCCGAGGAACCGTGCACTTTCTCGCCAGATGAAGTCGAGGCTCTCCTGCAGTTGGTGGCCGTCTTCGAGCAGATGCAAAATCGCATTTGGCTGCTCACGGGCGAAGCGCTCGACACTCGCCGGACTGACCGACTCGTCCCGGCGACCTTGAAAGATCAGCGTCGGCTGCAGCAGGCGTCGAGCCGAGGCGTCGTATCGCTGAGCGTCTTCATAAAAACCGAATTTCAGCCAGCGGGGTCTGCCGTCGGCGTAGTGAAACACCTCGATCTCGCCGTTTTTCCTCCACGCATCGATGCCGCCTCCTGCGCCGATCTCGGTCCACCGATCCCACTCGAGCTCGACGGCGGGCGCGAGCAGAATGACCTGCGAGATGGGATGGCGCGCTTCGTTCACCTGGCGTGCCGCGGCTTCCACGGCGAGAAAACCACCCAGGCTCGATCCAATCAGCACGACGGGCCCCGGCGGCCTCGCCGCGATGCGCTTCTCGAGCTGCTGCAACATCCGCGAAACCGTCAGCGCCGAAAAATCGGGTTGATTGAAATCGGGGACGGTCACCTTCACCCCGCGCTCCTCGAGGCGTTCGGTGAAGAGCTGCGCCTTTGACGACCTCGGCGAAGAGGCAAAACCGTGAAGATAAAACACCTGCATGCTAGGCCCGCAAGTGATCCGCGTTCCAGTTTCTGATCATCCTCTTTATGGTTTTGCCTTCCGTAATGTTGTCCGTCAGCACCGCGCGGCAGAGATCGGGCAGTTCCTCGTCGCTCGCGAACCGCAGGGCAATGAGCTGCCGACGACTGAGCTCGGGAATGCGGCTTTGCAGGTCGGGTGGGAGCAGACCGCGAAGCCTGAGCTGCATCTCGAGGCGGATGACGCGATCCTGCACGGTCAGCGCAAACCGTCGTGCGAACAAACCCAGCAGCACGAAGGCTGCTGCCAGCAGCAGCGCCATGAGCGTGTCGATGCCGGGATTTCGTACGAGACGGTACAGGGACCAGATGATGTTCAGCGCGAAGATGCCGAGGACCGCGAGGTACAACGGCACGATTTGGGTGTGATTATCGAAAGATTGCGCATCGGTCTCTGCCATGGTGTCCTCCTCCTTATATAATGACTGTGTGCCAGTACAGGAGCCGCTATGTTACTGAGAAAAACGCCCGATATTCGCTCTTCGGAAATTACCGACAAGAAGCTGTACCTTCGTCGACGCGAATTCATCCGGGCGGCGTCCGTTGGCGCGGCCGCGGTGGCAGCCGGAACGCTCGGCGTTCCGCAGGCCGATGCCGCGCCGTCATGGCCTCGAGTGAAGATTCCCGCGTTCGCGAAGACGAGCTACGGAACTGGCGAGAAGCCGAACGCCTATCAGGACAGCACGACGTACAACAATTTCTATGAGTTCGGCACCGAGAAGGAAGACCCATCGAATAACGCCGGTCCGCTGAAGACCAAGCCATGGACGGTGAAAGTCGATGGCCTGGTCGCGAAGCCTGCCGACTATCAGCTCGAAGATTTCATCAAGCCCTACGCGCTGGAAGAGCGGATTTATCGGATGCGTTGCGTCGAGCGGTGGTCGCTCGTGATTCCGTGGGTCGGCTTTCCGCTCGCGAATATTCTCAAGACCGTTCAGCCCACGTCCGCCGCGAAGTTCGTGGAGTTCACCACGTTGTTCAGGCCGCAAGAGATGCCGGGCCAGCGCCGCGATGTGTTGCGGTGGCCTTACGTGGAAGGGCTCCGCCTCGACGAGGCGATGAATCCTCTCGCGATCATGGCGGTAGGCCTTTACGGCGAATACCTGCCCAATCAAAACGGCGCGCCAATGCGCCTGGTTGTGCCCTGGAAGTACGGGTTCAAGGGCATCAAGTCGATCGTGCGAATCCGTCTCACCGATCGCCAGCCGATGAACAGCTGGCAGTTGAGCGCGCCGAGCGAGTATGGCTTCTACTCGAACGTGAACCCTTCAGTTGATCACCCGCGATGGTCGCAAGCGCGCGAGCGGCGCATTGGCGAGTTTCTCATGCGCCCGACGCTGATCTTCAACGGCTATGGCGATCAAGTGGCGTCGCTCTACTCCGGCATGGACTTGAAGAAAAACTACTAGATGTCGGTCGACCGATGGATTCGCCGGGTCGCGAAGCCCATCGTCTTTGCGGCGGCGCTGCTGCCGTTGTCGTTGCTCATGTGGAGCGCAGTCCACGGCGAGTTGGGCGCCGACCCGCTCGCCAAAATCACTCACGCAACCGGCGACTGGACGTTGCGATTCATCGTCATTACGCTGGCGATCACACCGGTCCGCAGGCTCACAGGCTGGAACTGGCTGATCAGTTTCCGCCGCATGCTGGGGTTGTACGCCTTCTTCTACGGGTCCCTGCATTTCCTCATTTACGTTATCGCCGATCGCTTCGCCGGGCTCGACTTTCAGAACGGCATCTGGGTCTGGAGCACGGCGCGGGCGCTTGCGGCCTCCATTTGGGAGGACATTTACAAGCGGCCGTACATCACCGTCGGATTCATCGGACTGACGGCGATGGCGCCGCTGGCTCTCACCTCGACGGCCGGGTGGATTCGCCGGCTGGGCGGACGCAATTGGAACAGGCTGCACCGGCTGATTTACGTGACGGCCGTTGCCGGCGTAATTCATTACTGGTGGCTCGTGAAGGCTGATATCCTCCATCCCGCCATTTACGCGTCGCTGGTCGCGATTCTTCTGGGGTTCAGACTGTTCGCGGCCATCAAACGATCGCGGTCGCACCGTCAACCCGTCCACGCCCGAGCATAGATGCCGACACCCGATGTCTCCTGGAGCCTGTCGCGCGATCTCGATCTTCGAGTTCGCGCGCGTATCGGACTGATGCGCGAGCAGGAAGTTGTGCGCCGCATCTGGGACGCCGATCCAACGGTCTGGTCCGGGGCCGACGAAGATCGCTGGCTCGGCTGGCTCAGGCTTCCGATGGAATCGCGCGGCGGTGCCGATCGCGCCGTGCGGCTCGCGCATCAACTGAGACACGAAAACGTGTCCGACGTCGTCCTGCTTGGCATGGGCGGGTCGAGCCTCGCGCCTGAAGTGATACGGTCGATCACCGGCGTGCAGCAGGGGTATCCGAACCTGCTCCTGCTCGATTCCACCGATCCCGCGCAGATTCTTTCTGTCGAGCGACGCATCGACCTCCGGCGAACGCTCTTCCTGGTCGCATCGAAGTCGGGAAGCACGCTCGAGGTCAACATTCTCAAACAGTATTTTTTCCATCGAGCCGTTCAGAAATTCGGTGAGCTCGAAGCCGGCAAACATTTCGTGCTGACGACCGACCCGGGCTCGAAACTCCATCAGATCGCCGAGCAGGAACGCTTCCGCGAGATTTTTCCCGGCGTGCCCAGCGTGGGGGGCCGCTATTCCGCGCTGTCGAATTTCGGGCTGGTCCCGGGTGCGCTCATGGGGACCGACGTCTCGCTGCTGCTCGACCATGCGGAGGGCATGGCGCGGCGATGCGCCACCGATGCGGACGACAACACAGCGTTTCTATTGGGTGTGGCGCTCGGCGAGCTGGCACTCGCCGGTAAAGACAAGCCCACGCTGATTGCTCCACCAGCGATCGCCGGCTTTGGCGGATGGCTCGAGCAGTTGGTCGCCGAGTCGCTCGGCAAAAAAGGGAAAGGTATCATCCCGATTGATGGCGAGGTGTCTGGCGTACCCGAGGTCTACGGCGACGATCGCGTATTTATTCACGTGCGATCGACCGCCTCACCCGATTCGGCTGCCGACCAAGCCGCCCAGCGGTTGGAGCGCGCCGGTCATCCGGTGATTCACATCGACTGGCCCGATCGTTACGCGCTTGGCGCCGAATTCTACCGATGGGAGTTCGCGACAGCCGTCATGGGGGCCGTCATCGGCGTCAATCCATTCGATCAGCCCGACGTGGAAGAAAGCAAAATCGTGACGCGCCGTCTTGCCGGCGAGTACGAGAAAACCGGCAAGCTGCCAGACGATCCGCCGGTGCTGCGCGACCGAGGCGCCGCGCTGTACGCTGATTCGGCGAATCAACAGTTGTTAGGGGAGCATCAATCAGCCGTCGAGTACGTCGATGCGTTGCTCGGATTGGTGCGTCCCGGGGACTATTTCGCGGTGCTCGCGTTCATCGAGATGAGCCCTGCGCATCAGGCAGCACTAGGCGCGATTCGCGCCCTCGTGCGCGATCGGCTGCACGTGGCAACATCTGTGGGATTTGGACCGAGATTTCTCCACTCGACCGGGCAGGCGCACAAAGGCGGGCCCAACACCGGGGTCTTTCTGCAGATCACGTGCGACGATGTGGAAGATCTTCAGGTGCCGGCACAGCGGTACAGCTTCGGCACCATCAAGCTCGCGCAGGCGAGAGGCGATTTCGAAGTGCTCGCCTCACGCGGCCGCCGGCTGCTGCGGATTCATTTCAAGGACATCGAGTCCGGCCTGAAGACTCTCCACGGCATCATCGAGCAAGCCCTCGATTGAGTCCTCGGGTCCTGTTTGGGCGGGCAGGCGAGGCACGCTTACCCGACGTGGATGCGCGGGCGCCGAAGCGGATTCTTTTCCGCCTGCCGTAGAACTTCTCTCGTGACCGGCGCCGTGTCGCCCTCGCCGAACGCGAGAAACTTCAACAGATAAGTAATCGGGTTGCCTTCGGTCCAGCCGAAGTACGCGTGAGGAATCTGTCCGGTGGTGTCGCGGATGTAGAGCAGCAGCGCCGCGATCGCGTTGGGAATCGCCGGGCTCTGGCATCGCAGCACGCGGAAGCCGCCGTTCACCGTCACACCGCGCACCAGCAGGATGTCGCTGAACTCCGACACGTCGCCCGGGCGTACCTCCAGGAACAGATCCGCGTCGTCGTTTGGCAAGTGATGCGTCTCGCGCGCGTCTCTCAGCTTGTTCTCGTACTCGTCGCTCGTCCCCTTGTCCGGACGGTTCGCGATAATCCGAATCGGTCCGGCCTTCGCGGCGTTCTGGATGAAGATGATGGCCTCGCCGTCGGCTTCCACGCCGCGCACGCGCAACTCGGTCGACCGCAGCACGCGCGAGATGAGCGACGTCGCGACAATTGCCAGGATGAAAATCGACGCGATTCTGATGCCTTCAGGCCGCTCGAAGATATTGGTAATGGTCGTATAGAGGAACACAATCGCGATGAGCGTGAATGCGATCCTGTGACTGCGCTGCCGCCACGCCATCGTCGCCACGGCCACGGCGCCAGAGCTCATCAGCACCAACACACCCGTCGCGTACGCGCCGCCCTGGGCGTCGACATCCGCGTTGAAGACGACCGTGACGAAGATCGTAATGGCGGTGATGATCAGCACGAGCGGACGCTGCGCGCGCGCCCATTCCGGCGCCATGCCGTATCGCGGCAGGTAGCGGGGAATCAGATTCAGCAGCCCTGCCATCGCCGATGCGCCGGCAAACCAGAGGATGGCAACCGTGATGGTGTCGTAGAGCGTGCCGAAGACCATCCCGAGATACGCGTGCGCGAGATACGCCAGCGCGCGTCCATCGGCCGGGCCGCCGCGCGCAAAGGCTTCGGGGGGAATCAACAGCGTCGTCACGAAGCTGCTGGACAGCAGCAGCACGCTCATGATCAACGCCGCCGTGCGCAGTAGCTTGATCGTGTTCTTGATGCGTCCCGTCGGGTGCTGCTCGGTGTCTCCCGGATCGCCTTGCACGAGCGGCATTACGGCGACGCCCGTTTCGAATCCGGACAGACCGAGCGCGAGCTTTGGAAAGAGCAGCAGGGCGAACGCCACGACCATCAATGGGTTCCCGCCGTGTTGCGCGAACAGCGCCGTCTCCCACCGGCCCACAACCTCCGGATGCGCCAGCACATGTCCGATGCCGGCTGTGAGCACGATGATGTTCATGCAGATATAACCGATGACCAGCACGGTGGCGATGCCGAGCGCCTCGCCAAAGCCTTTGATGAAAATCAGCCCCAATGCGATCAGCAGCGCGATGGTGACGACCAGCGGATGATCGAGCGCGCGCGGAACGAGCGGGTTCTCGATTAAGTGCGCGGTCGCGTCTGCAGCCGACAGCGTAATCGTGATGACGAAGTCGGTGGCGGCAAATCCCAACAGGCACAACACCACGGCCTTCCCCTTCCAGCGCGGGAACAGCTTCTCGAGAATCAGAATGCTGCCCTGTCCGTGCGGGCTCATGTGGGCGATGCGGCTGTACATCGGCAAAGCGCCGAGCAGCGTCAGGAGAATCAGGACGAGTGTGGCGATCGGCGAAAGGTACCCAGCTGCGAGGAATGCGATGCTGGGTTGATAGGCAAGAGTGGAGAAGTAGTCGACTCCGGTGAGGCACATGACCTTCCACCACGGAGCCGTGTGCGCAGGCGTAGCGTGCGGGCCAATTGTTTCGTGGTACCCCTCGAAAAACCAGACTTCGAGACGCTCTTTAAGGCTCGTCGCAGGCAAAAGAATCTGCAGTGTACAATGATTTCTATCCCAGCGTCATCGAGGGCACCTCAAGGAAGGGGATGGGATCATGCGTCCGAATGCGAAGGCTCTATCGTGTGTTGTCCTGCTCGGTTTCACTATGGCGTGGGCGCTGCCCGCAGCAGCCCAGGCCGTGGCGGTACCGGCGCAGCAGGGACTGCGGCAGCCTGATGTTATTTATGTACCCACTCGGCAGAATGTCGTCGACGCGATGCTGAAAGTGGCGAACGTGAAGGCCGGCGACGTCGTGTACGACTTAGGCTGCGGCGACGGCCGCATCGTGGTCACGGCGGCCAAACTAGGCGCGCGTGGCATCGGCATCGACATCGATCCGCAGCGTGTGAAGGATGCCAACGAAAACGTCGCGCGCGCCGGCGTCGGCGATCGCGTCAAGATCCTGAATCAGGATCTGTTTACGACTGATATCAGCGAAGCGAACGTCGTCGCGTTGTATCTGCTGCCAACGCTGAACCTGAAACTGCGGCCAACGTTGTGGAAGACGTTGAAACCGGGCACCCGCATCGTTTCGCACGATTTCGATATGGGACCGGATTGGAAGCCAGAGCAGACGCTAAGCGTGGAAGGGGCGACGATCTTTTACTGGACGATCACGCCGGACCTCGCGAAACGCGCTGCTGCGACGGAGAAATAGTCCATCGTCCATCGTCTAGAACGTGTCGGGCCGGCCACTTGTTTGGAGTGCCGGCCCTTTTTCTTAACCAACAACTAACAACTAAATCTCCTCCGCTTCCCTCACCACCGCTCGCATCGACAATCCTCGTTTCAACAGCAACAGGAGCCCAACAATCGCCCAGAAGAGGTTACGCGCGGTCCGCACCGTTGCCAGCGTGATGCCGAGCGCCGATCCGAGACCGAGTAGCTCGGCCATTTGGCCTGATCCGAATTGATCGACGCCCAGGCGCAGCGGGACAAATTTGAACGCGATCGTGATCAGCCGTTCAACCGTTTCCAGAATCACGGCAAGCAACGCGAGCCGTCCGGTGCCGGGAATCAGCAGCATGAGCAGGAGATAGATCTCGAGGACGGCTGATACGTGGAACGCGAACTCGAGCGCGAGGATACCCGCGAGGCGATCGCGGCGGGCCGAGACGAACCTGAAGATTCTGTCTTCCGCACTGCGCACCGCGTCGTGTTGGAGGAAGCGGCTCAGCAGGCGCGGCTGGGTTGAAAGCACGAACCATACAAGGATGACCGCAATAATCGCCACGACACTGACCGCAATGCTCACCGTCAGCGGTGCCGCCGTCGGGCGGAATCCAAGCAGAAACGCCAGCGTGCCGACCGTCACCATGACGGCGACGCTGATGCTGTAAAAAATATTCTCCAGCACCACGGAAGAAATAGCCGACGAGATCGGCAGGAGCCGGCGAACGAGAATCGCCTTCGCGCTCTCGCTGGCGACCGGCCCCAGCAACGTCACGTTGCCGATGGCATCGGCGGTGACAAACGCGACGAACGCTTCGCGAAAGCTGAAGCGCTCGTCCTGCTCGACGCAGAGAGACCATGCCTTCGCGCGAACGGCCATCCGGAATCCCGACAGCAGCAGCACCAACGCAAAGCCGAGGCCGATGCGCCGAATGCCGTCGAGAATTTGCGTGGGGCCGGCCGTGTAGAGGGTGTACGCGAAGAGCAACATGCCCAGCACCGCGCCGCCGGCGATCAGGAGTGGGCTTCCGGCGCGCGTGGGGTGGTGACCGCTGGGTTCCGTCATCCGCGTTCGGAGTCTTGAATATCGAATCGCATCGTGTCAAGGTCAACGCTGTGCGTCGGGGTGCCGCCATTCTTGCGATCGTCATGCTCTGGTCGTCCGGAGCGCCATCCGGTCAAACGGACAACGCACGTCGCGGCATCGTCAGAGGCGACGGCCACGCGTTTGTCGACGATGGGGGAGCGTTCCTCGCGAGAGGGGCGTCGATGTTCTGGGCGTTGTGGGGATATGAGCGCGATCGCGAGCGTCTGGGACGTAATCTCGCGACGCTTCGCGAATGGGGATTTGACTACATTCGCGTCCTCGGAGTGGTCGGCGCTCCCGGCGATCGGCCCGGTCCAGTATGCGGACCCGGTGTAAGCGGTTGCGACAGTTGGCGCGATCGGCGGCTCGATCCAACGGCGCCACACTATGCGCAAGATATCGCCGGCTTTACCGACTGGGCCTACAACACGTACGGCCTCCGCGTGCAATGGACGATCTTCGGTGGAACCGAATTCACGCCGACGGCAGATGCGCGGAGGGCTGTCGTCGAGCAATTTGCGCGAATGGCGCAAGGCCGCGAGCAGGCCGTCTTCGCCTTCGAGATCGCGAACGAGTCGTGGCAGAACGGGTTTCCCGGTGATTTAGGAAACAGCGAGCTCCGCGCATTGGCGAAAGTGCTGAAGACGCACTCGTCGAATCTGGTCGCGTTGTCGTCGCCGGAGAACGGCACCTGCGAGGGAGCTCGAGAGCTGTACCGCGAATCGGTGGCCGACCTCGCGACGCTGCACGTCGGACGACTGGGTGCGGCGCAGGGAGAACACTGGCGCGCGCTTCGCGACGTGTGGCAGTTGCACACGTGCACGGGCATTCCGTCCTTACGAAGCAGCAACGAGCCGATCGGTCCGGAGTCGTCGGTCGTCAGCATGGACGATCCCGTCGCGCTGGCAGCAATGGCGCTGGTGACGTACGGTTCCGGCATCGGCGCCTTCGTGCTGCACACCGGCCCCGGCGTGCGCGGAGGCGGGGAAGCCGATCTCGCGAGAGGGCGCCATCGCAACGTATGGGAGCTTCCAACGGCTTCACGCGTTGCGGCTGGCCTCGGCACAATCGCGCGGCTCGTGCCCGGAGACTTCGCCAACTGGTCCACGCAGGACGAATTGAGCGAGGCGCCCGAGCGATTGTTCGATGTGAAGGATCGTGCGGCAGTCACCGGCGTGTACTGCTTCGCGAACGCTCAGGAATTTGCATGCGCTCCGGTCGGAATGACGAAGCCGCTCGCGCTGATCGCGCGGCGCAGCATGAGGGTCTCGTTACACCAGCTCCTGTCGGGTGTCGCCGGTACGTCACGAACGCTGGCCCCAGGCGCAGTCCTGTCGATTCCAGCCGTGCCGCCTGCCTTCTTGATCCGAGGGCGCCGGAATTAGGAGTCCGCGCCCGTGTTGCATCGAAAATTGTGATAGGCTAGTCCTCTTCAAGTCGTCAGTCTGCAGTCGACAGTCGACCGATCCTCAAACAGCGGATCACATGTCGCGGGGTGGAGCAGTCCGGTAGCTCGTTGGGCTCATAACCCAAAGGTCGGGGGTTCAAATCCCCCCCCCGCAACCATCACAATTTGCAGCGAGAGGTCGCCCGTTTCTGGCGACCTCTTCGTTTGTACCGCTGCTCCCAGCATCGCCGCCAGATTCCCTTTCAGCTCGATTTGGAGTTCGCCATGGTCCGGCCTCAGGACGATGGCGTCGATGAGGCCACGAAGCGCCTCAGAGGCTTCCGTGCGGGTTTCTGGTTGCTCCAGGGCCTGTGCGAGTGCGGTGACCTTTTGGCGGTACAGCCCGGCCATCTCCGGGTGCA
>JANMJM010000302.1:0-34523 GCA_031371345.1 Vicinamibacteria bacterium | reverse complement strand
AATGGCGAAGACGCCCTGCTGACGCAGCACCCAGGCAAGCGCGATCTGCGTCGGCGTGGCTTTCTGGCGGTCGGCAATCTTTTTCAATCGCTTATCCCTGGCCAGACGGCTCTGCTCGATGGGCGAGTACGCCATCACCGGAATGCCACGCGCCTTACAGTAGGGCAGCAGGTCCCATTCGATCCCGCGCCTCGTTAAGTTGTAGAGCACCTGATTGGCCGACACGGCCGAACCCATATTCAGCGTGAGCGGCAGCAGATCTTTCATGTCGTCGGTGTCGAAGTTGCTGACGCCCCAATACCGGATTTTCCCCGACTGCATCAGCGCGGTGAACCCCTCAAGTGTCTCGTCGAGCGGCACCTTGCCAGGCCAGTGCAGCAAGTAGAGATCGAGGTGATCGGTATGCAGTCGCTTCAGACTCGCCTCGCACGCGGCGATGGTTCCGCGCCGCGTCGCGTGATCGGGCAGCACTTTGCTGATCAGAAAAAATTCCGCGCGCCGGTCGCCGATCGCTTCGCCAATCAGCGCTTCGGCAGCGCCGCCGGCGTACATCTCGGCCGTGTCGACGAGCGTCATGCCGAGGTCGAGGGCCATGCCAAGCGCCTCGATCTCGTCTTTGCGCCGCTCGGGTCGCTCGGCCATGGCCCAGGTGCCGATGCCGAGCGCCGGCACTGGCTCGCCCGAGGGAGGAATGGCGACGGTGCGTGGGCTCAATCGCGCCGGTTCCCCGTAAAGCGCAGGAGAAACATGAACAGGTTGATGAAGTCGAGGTAAAGCGCCAAGGCGCCCACGATAGCGTAAGAGCCGGATTTTCCTGAGGGCATCGCGAGCGCCATGGCTTTGAGACGTTGCGCATCGTAGGCGGTCAGTCCCGTAAAGACGATCACGCCGATGAAGGAAATGACGAATTGCAGGCCATCGCTTCGAACAAAAATGTTCACGAGCGAGGCGAGCACCACCCCGATGACGCCCATGAACAGAAACTGGCCCATTCCTTGAAGACTGCGTTTGGCGACGGTGCCGTATGCGGCCAGCGCGCCAAACATTCCAGCGGTCACCAGAAACGTCGTTGCGATCGATTCGCCCGTGAAGGCGAGAAGGATGAACGAGAACGTGACGCCTGTGAGCGCCGAATACACGATAAACATGAAGGAGGCGGTTGACGGCGCCAGCGTCTGGACGCGGGCCGATAACGCGAAGACCAGGCCGAGTTGCGCGATCACCAGCACCCAGAAGAACAGCCGGTTGCCCGCAAGCGTCGTCACGAGCGCAGGCGACGAGGCCACCAGTATCGCGGTGACGGCCGTGATCGCCAACCCGGCGCACATCCAGCCATACACCGCGCGCAAAAATGTCGCGATTTGGTCGGCGACTGGATACGGTGAAGTGAATCGGCGGTCGCGAGCGATCTCTGATTGAGCCATAGCATCAACTTAACCACCGACGCGGCGCATCCACAAGTGGAAAGCGGTGTCGTTCCACAGTACAATCCGCCCTATGAAACTGCCCCGGCGTTTCGTGGTTGCCGCGCTGCTTGCGGCCGTTCTCGGTGCTGTCGCATGCGAACGCCGGCCGAGTTCCGGAGGTGCCGAACGCTCCACCGGCGACATTGTGGTCGGGATGTACGGATCGCTGACTGGTGACGGCGCGTCGTTCGGCCAGTCGTCGGTTGAAGGCGCTCAGCTTGCGGTGGAAGAGCTCAACAACGCCGGGGGGTTGCTCGGCGGGCGGAAAATCAAGCTGCTCGTCGAGGACGATCAGAGCAAACCGGACGAAGCGTCCAACGCCGTTACAAAGTTAATTACTCAGAACAAGGTCGTGGCGGTGTTGGGCGAGGTCGCGAGCCGCCGATCGCTGGCTGCCGGTCCCGTGTGCCAGAAATATCAGACGCCGATGATCTCGCCCGCCTCGACCAACGAGCGCGTGACGCAGATCGGCGACTACATCTTCCGCGTCTGCTTCATCGATCCGTTCCAGGGAGAGGTGCTCGCGAAGTTTGCGTTCAACGATCTGAAAGCGCGGAAGGTCGCGGTGCTGAAAGACATTCAACAGGACTATTCGGTTGGCCTGACGGATGCGATTCAGAAAAAATTCGCGGCACTCGGCGGGCAGGTGCTCGACCCGGTCAGCTACAGCTCGGGTGACGCCGACTTCAAAGCCATTCTCACGCAGGTGCGCGCCCAAAAGCCGGACGCTATCTTCGTCACGGGGTACTACCCCGAGGCGGCGATCATCGTCCGTCAGGCGCGCGAGCTCGGCATGAAGGTGCCGATCCTCGGCGGCGACGGATGGGTGGGCGATGCGTTGAAGAATGGCCGCGAGGCGTTGGCCAACTGTTACATCTCGAATCACTACTCAGGCGACAATCCCGACCCTGTCGTCCAGAATTTCGTGAAGACCTACCACGCGAAGTACAAGCGCGAGCCCGATTCCATCGCGGCGCTCGGCTACGACGCTGCCAAGGTGCTGGCCGCGGCCATCACGAGCGCCAATTCGACCGAGGGGCCGAAGATTCGCGAAGCGCTGGCCAAGGCCGATGTGCCAGGTGTCACCGGCCGCCTGAAGATGAATGCCAAGCGCGACGTCGACAAGCCGGCAGTCATCCAGGAGCTGATGTTCACCAACGGGGACGTGAAGTACATCTACAAGACCACTATCAATCCGAATTAGTGGATACCTTCCTCCAGCAGTTCATCAACGGCCTGTCTTTGGGGGCCATTTACGCCCTTATCGCGCTCGGATACACAATGGTGTACGGCGTGCTGCGCCTCATCAATTTCGCGCACGGCGACGTCTACATGCTCGGCGCATTTGCCGGCTACTACATCGCGAACGCGATGAATATGGACGCGAATCCGTCGATACTCGGCGCGATTGTCGTCACGATGGGCGCCATGGCGGCCTGCGCTGTGATCGGGATACTGATCGAGCGACTGGCCTATCGCCCGGTGCGGCATCATTCGCGGCTCACGTCGCTGATAACCGCCATCGGCGTGTCGCTGCTGCTCGAGTACGGCGGGCAGGTGGTCTTCGGCGCGACGCCGAGGTTTTTCCCGCAGATGATTCGATCGCAGACCTACACGCTCGGACCGGTGCAAATCACGAATCAGAATCTGCTGATCATCGTTGTGTCGTTCATCGTGATGTTCGGCCTCCAGTACATCGTCCATCAGACCAAGATCGGCAAAGCGATGCGCGCGACGTCGTTCAATTTGTCGGTGGCGCGCCTCATGGGCATCAATACCGATTTCATCATCGCGTTCACCTTTGCGCTGGGCTCGGCGCTGGCGGCGGCTGGCGGCGTCATGGTTGCACTCGCCATCCCGCGCATCGATCCATTGATGGGATTGATGACCGGATTGAAAGCGTTCGTCGCCGCGGTGCTCGGCGGCATCGGCAACATCCCGGGCGCCATGCTCGGCGGGATGCTGATCGGGTTGATGGAGACGTGGATCGGCGCCACCGCCTATTCGACCTATCGCGATGCGGTGGCTTTTGCGGTGCTTATCCTTATTCTGCTCTTCCGGCCGGCGGGCCTTCTCGGAACGTCGGTTACCGAAAAGGTTTAGCGAGGCATGAGCCCGGGCAGAAAGCTGTTCTTCATCGCTGCCACGCTCGCGTTGCTCTTCGCTCTGAACTACATCTTCGAGTACGGCTTTAGCGACTTTCAGATTAACCCCTACTACGCGCGCATCATCAACCTGATTGGCATCAACATCACGTTGGCCGTCAGCTTGAATCTGATCAACGGCCTGGCTGGACAATTTTCGATCGGCCACGCCGGGTTCATGGCGGTGGGCGGGTACACGGCGACCTATTTCACCGTCTATCACGGCAAGCAGATCGCCGCACTTGTCGGCCGCACGGTCACCGATCCCATCGGCTCGTCGATCGTGATGATCCCCAGCCTCGTCGCCGGCGCGCTGGCCGCCGCGGCGGCTGGATTGCTCGTTGGTATCCCCTCGCTGAGGCTGAAGGGCGATTACCTGGCGATCGTGACGCTGGGGTTCAGCGAGATTATCCGCGTGATCATCCTGAATATTCCCGCGGTTGGCGGCGCCACCGGCTTTACCGACGCGATTCCAATCACGAACTTCTTCTGGATCTTCGCGATGGCGGTGCTCACCATTGCGATTACACGCAACATCGCGACGTCGACGTTCGGGCGGGCGTTGTTTGCGATTCGAAGCGACGAGATCGCGGCCGAGGCCATGGGCGTCGATACGACGCGCTACAAGGTGCTGGCGTTTGTCATCAGTGCCGCATTGGCGGGCGTGGCCGGCGGTTTGTCGGGCCAGCTGTTTGCGAACCCGTTGAATCCCCAGAACCTGAACTTCGTGAAGTCGATCGAAGTGATCGTGATGATCGTCCTCGGCGGCATCGGCTCGATAACGGGCGCCGTCGTGGGCGCCACGACGCTGACGATCCTGCCGGAAGCGCTGCGGTCGTTCGACCAGCAGTTTCCTGGCCTGCGCATGGTGATCTACGCGCTGCTGCTGATCCTGCTGATGATTTTCCGCCTGCAAGGCCTGTTCGGCCGGCGCGAGTTGAGCTGGACGTGGCTGCGCCGGCGGCAACGGCGCCCCGCAGAACGGGGTCTGACCCTATGACACAAATCGTCACAGGGGCGGACCCCGTTCTGGAAGTGCGTCACGTCACGATGCGCTTCGGCGGCCTCGCCGCCGTCAA
The DNA here is from genome assembly GCA_031371345.1 of Vicinamibacteria bacterium. Classification (GTDB taxonomy): domain Bacteria; phylum Acidobacteriota; class Vicinamibacteria; order Vicinamibacterales; family JAMQPK01; genus JAMQPK01. Next base: position 29,834 of record JANMJM010000302.1, on the reverse strand, counting down.
AGATCTCACCATGCGTGTGCCTCGCGGCGCCCTCTACGGCCTGATCGGCCCGAACGGCGCCGGCAAGACGACGGTCTTCAACGTGCTCACCGGCGTCTATTACCCGACCGAAGGAGAAATCCGCTTCGACGGCGTCAATATCGAGAAGAAAAAGCCATACGAGATTACGAGACTCGGAGCGGCGAGAACGTTTCAGAACATCCGATTATTTGCCGACATGACCGTGCTCGAAAACGTGATGACAGCGCACCATCTGCGGACCCGGCAGGTGATCGCCGATGCGGTCATCGGTACGCGAAGACATCAGTTAGAGGAAGAAGAGACCCGCCATCGGGCCCTCGAGCTGCTCAAAATTTTCGCGCTGGATCGGTTCGCAGAAGAGGCGGCGACCGGCCTGCCCTATGGCAGCCAGCGCAGGCTCGAGATTGCGCGCGCGCTGGCGACCGAGCCGAAGCTGCTGCTGCTCGACGAGCCCGCTGCCGGCATGAACCCGCAGGAGGCGGTCGAGCTGATGCGGCTGATCCGCTGGATTCGCGACGAGTTCAAACTGACGATTCTGCTGGTCGAGCACAACATGAAGGTCGTGATGGGCATCTGCGAGACCATTCAAGTGATCGACTACGGCGAAGAAATCGCGATCGGCACGCCGGCCGAGATTCAAGCGAACGCGAAGGTGATCGAGGCGTACCTCGGCGGCGGCTAGCCGCGCCGAATTCATCATGCTGATTCTGCAGAACGTCAACGTCTTCTACGGCGCGATCCACGCGCTGCGCGACGTCTCTATCACGGTCAATGTGGGAGAAGTCGTCACGTTGATTGGCGCCAATGGAGCGGGGAAGTCGACGACGCTGCGCGCGATTACCGGGCTCTTGACGCCCAGGACCGGAACAATCACCTTCGAAGGTCAGGACATCACCGGCATGCCTGCCCATCGGCTGGTTGCTCGCGGAGTGTCAATGTCGCCCGAAGGCCGTGGGGTGTTCGCCAATCTCACGGTACTCGAAAACCTCGAGATGGGCGCCTATCTTACCAAGGACAAAGCCTGTATCAGGAACGATCTCGAGCGAGGATTCACGCTGTTCCCGCGGCTGAAAGAGCGGATCAAACAGCGGGCGGGGACGTTGTCCGGCGGTGAGCAGCAGATGCTCGCCATGGCCCGCGCGCTGATGTCCCATCCGAAGCTCCTGCTCCTCGATGAGCCGTCGCTCGGGCTGGCGCCCATCGTGTGCCAGACGATCTTCAGCACCATCGACGAGATAAAAAAGGAAGGCACGACGGTCCTGCTGGTCGAACAAAACGCGAGCGCCGCGCTCCGCCATTCCGACCGCGGCTACGTACTCGAGACCGGCGCCGTCATTCTCGAAGGCACGGCGGCCAGCGTGGCGACCGATCCGCGTGTGCGAGAAGCCTACCTCGGCGAGTAACCCAGCACGCTGACGTGCCCATCGCTTTCGACCGTGGCCAGTCGAACCTGGCGCCGGTCATCGATGCCGTGGTGGCGAAGAGCCGCGTCAATGTCGTATTCGGTCATACGCTCTGCATTCATCCCGCGTCGATCGAGCTCGCCCTCGCGCATGACGATCGTCGGCTCGCCCTCGATGATGCGATCGAATGACGGCTTCTTGATCGACAACCACGAGGCCACATACTCCATGGCGGCGATAGGAAGAATGCCCGCCATCCCCTGTGCGAACGTCACGCCACCAAAGACGATGTCGCCGATCATGTCGCTTACCATCAACGCGACCAGCAGATCGAAGGCGGTGAAGTTGCCGATGGCGCGCTTTCCCAGCACGCGAACCATGACGAGCATCACGATATACAGCACGATGGATTTCATGGCGGTGACGACGAGCGGCTGCGCGGTCGGCATGGGAGGCTCCTTTGTTAGCTATCAGCTTCCAGCTACGAGCTACGAGCTTCCAGCTACGAGCTACGAGCTTCCAGCTACGAGCTACGAGCTTCCAGCTAAAACCAACTCGGAGCTGGCAGCTGATAGCTGGCAGCTATTTACTTACCCCGACGGTGCTTGACGAGCTCGAACACCATTGGCAACAGCGACACAAAGACAATGCCGAGCGTGACGAGCGAGAAGTTGTTCTTCACGAGCGGCACGTTGCCGAAGATGAAGCCCGCGCCCATACAGAGCGTGACCCACGCCACGCCGCCGGTGATGTTGTAGAAGAGGAACATGCTCGGCCGCATCGCGGCTGCGCCCGCGACAAATGGGAGGAACGTGCGGACGATGGGGACGAAGCGCGCGAGAACGACGGCCTTGCCGCCGTACTGCTCGAAGAACTCGTGCGCGCGCGTGATGTGATCCGGGTTGATGAACCGATGCGTGAATCCCGGTTCGTCGCCTTTGCTGAGCAGACGGGACCCAATACGGCGCCCCACCGCGTAATTGACGCCGTCGCCCGCGATCGCCGCTCCCATCAGCAAGGCGGCCGACAGCCATGGGTTCAACACGCCGGTCGCCGAGAGTGCGCCGACGGCGAACAGCAGCGAATCGCCGGGCAGAAACGGCGTCACGACGAGTCCGGTCTCCGCGAAGACAATGGCAAATAGAATGCCGTAGACCCAGGTGCCGTATCGCGTGACGAAATCTACCAGGTGCCTATCGATGTGTAAGACAAAGTCGAGCAGGTTGGCCATGAATGGAGGACGCCGCTATTTCTTGGCTGGAGGAGGGATGTCCTTAATAATGAAGAGCTTTTCGCCGGGGCTGATGAGCCCGAGCTCGCGTCTGGCAATCTCCTCGATCGCCGCCGGATCTTCGCGCAGGCGGCGCGCTTCCTCGCGCAGTCCGCTGTTCTCGGCGCGGAGCCGCGCGAGATCGGTCGTCAGCCGATCGTACTGCTTGCGGGCCCTCATCGTGGCGACCAGCCCTTGTTCGCCGACCAGCGCGTCGACGACGAGGACGCAGACGACGAAGAAGAACAGCGCGGAGACGACGCGGCGCCAGCGTCGCTGCATGCGATCGGCTGCCTGGACTTTGAGGGTTTGGCGGGTGGACATGAAATCGCTAGTGACGTGTACCGCATTTTCGGCTGAAGTACAAGAAATAAATAGGGGGAAATGATGGAAACCGACTGCGTGATCGTGTTCACCACCATTACCAGCACGACCGACGGCCGCGAGCTTGCCTCAATTCTGGTCACCGAGCGACTGGCTGCGTGCGTGAACGTGCTCGGCGAAATGGAATCGGTCTATCGATGGGAAGGGACCGTCGAAACCGATCGTGAGCGCCAGCTCATTATCAAGACGACGGCCCAGCGGGTCGCGGCGTTGAAGACCAGGCTCCACGAGATCCACACCAGCGAGGTGCCCGAATTCCTCGTGCTTCCAGTCATCGGCGGCAGCGAGCGGTATCTCAACTGGCTACGGGATTCCACCACGTGAGCTCGCTCGGACGCGGCGTGGCCATCGCGGCGATTGCCATCAAAGTTCTGCTCCTGGCGGCCGGTGTCGCGCTGCGCACCAAGTATCCGGCGCTCGAGTTCCTCGATAGAGCGATCAGTTTCTTTCTGATTGTCGTTGCTGCAGTCTGGCTGTATCACTTCACCAAATTGGCCCGTAGCGGTGCGCTCTGGCGAGTAAGCCGCAAACTATTGCTCTCGTATGTCCTGATCGGCGCGGTTCCGATTCTGCTGCTGGTCACGTTTTCGCTGCTCGCGTTTCTCCTCGTCTTCTTTGATGTCAGCACCTACCTTGTTCAGAATCGGTTCACCGGTCTCGCCGACCAGGCCAGCACGTTTGCGCGCACGACGCTGTACGAAATCGAGCGGGGGCGGGTGGAGGATTACGCGCGGATCATCGCGCGTCGCCAAGCTGCCATCCAAACCACTCATCCGGGCAGCCTCGTGTCGGTCGTGTCGGTCTCGGGCAGTCCACCGTGCGGTGTACCAGAATCGAGCGGCGTCCTGTCGCCTGAAGGCATTCTGCCGCGTTGGCTGGACTGTCTCGGATTCAGCGGCATGGTCGACGGCACGCCGATCGTCGCGCGCGCTGTCGCGCTGCCCGCCGGGGCCGAGTCCAAGCACGCCGTCATCGTCGATGTGCCAGTCGATGCCTCACTGGCGGCGTCTCTCGAAGGCACGGGCATTCACGTTGGGCCAGGGCGCCAATCGCTCTTCAATACAGCGACGTTTCTCACGTATACGGATTGGAACACCGGCCTCACGCACCAACGGCCGCTTCCCCTGAGCGTGAACATCGGCCGCCTGTATCAATGGCTCGGCCGCTCGCAAGGGGCCGACACGAGTTTCAATCAAGTACTGCTGTTCTTGTTGCTCGGCCTTGGGGCATTACTGCTGGTGATTGAAATCGTCGCGCTCGGCAACGGGCTTGCCCTGGCGCGGTCGATTACCGCGTCGGTGGACGATCTCTTTCAGGGCACTGAGCGGGTGAAAGGCGGCGATTTCTTGCACCCGATCGCCGTGCGCTCGGCCGATCAGCTCGGCGAGTTGGCGGTCTCGTTCAACGACATGACAGGCCGCATTCACGGGCTGCTGCTCGAACAGAATGAAAAGCGGCGGATGGAAGAAGAGCTGCGGATCGCGCGGAACATCCAGATGTCGCTGCTGCCGCAGGGGAACCTGAGCTCGCCCGGGCTGTCTGTGAGCGCGCTGTGTGCGCCGGCACGCGAAGTCGGCGGCGACTATTACGACTTACTGCCGCTCAGCGAAGGGCGCATCGCCCTGTTGATTGCGGACGTGGCCGGCAAAGGCACGTCGGCCGCGCTCTATATGGCCGAGCTGAAAGGGCTCATGCTGTCGCTCAGCCGCATTCACACATCGCCGCGCGAGCTGCTGATCGAGGCCAACCACATCATCTCGCAGCACCTCGATAGCCGCAGCTTCATTACGGCGATCTATGCCGTGATCGATGCGAATGCCGGCGTCATGACGTGCGCGCGTGCCGGACACACGCCGTTCATCCGGATTCCTGCCGGAGCGCCCGGCGAACGCCGCGCGTGCGTGCTGGTGCCCGACGGGATGGTGCTCGGATTGAATCTGGATAAAGGCGAGCGCTTCGAGCGCGCGCTGAAAGAACTGACGATACCCCTCGAGCCGGGCGATTTGTTCTTCTTCTTCACCGACGGCATCAGCGAAGCCATGGATGGCGGTGGCGACTGCTTCGGAGAATCGCGACTGGCGGCGTTTCTCGAAGCGCACGCGGAGCAGCCTCCGGATGTGATCCGCGACCGGATCCTGGCCGAGGTCACCACCTTTGCTGATGGCCAGCCGCAGCACGACGATATTACGATGATCATTCTCAAGGTTGAATAATGGATAACCTGACGGTGGTATTTCGGACCGCATCGGAAATCGAGGCGCGCGTCGTGCGTGGCCTGCTTGAGACGCACGGCATCGCCTCGCTGACCTCGTCGGACCTTCCGCGATCGATCTTCCCGCTGGCGGTTGAGGCGCTGGGCGACATCAGGATTTCGGTGCGCCCTGAGGATGCCGACGAGGCGCAGCGCGTCATCGACAGCCATCGGACCGAGGTTACCGGCGCGCGCGTCGTCCCGCTTCGCAACGAGTTCGATGCGCTCGAGCGGCGGATCGGCTATCGGTTCCGCGATCCCGGCTTGCTCGAGCACGCGCTCACGCATACGTCGCGGGCGAACGAGGACGTCAGCGGCGGCGTCATCGACAACGAGTCGCTCGAATTCCTGGGCGACGCGGTCCTGGGATTTGCGATCGCCGATATTCTCTTTCGCCGGTTTCCCGACCGCGACGAAGGATGGAAGTCGAAGATCAAGGCGGCATTGGTGTCGACGGCATCGCTGGCGCGGCAAGCCGAGCGGCTTGGGCTGGGCGACCACCTCTTGCTTGGCCGCGGCGAGGAAAAGACGGGTGGACGCCGCAAGCACGCGCTGCTGGCCGATGGCTACGAAGCGCTGATTGCGGCGATTCACCTGGACGGCGGGGTCGAGCACGCCACCGCGTTCATCGCGCGCCAGTTCGCCGACCTTATCAACGACGCCCACGAGCCGGCGGGCGTGATGCGCGACTTCAAGTCGGCGCTTCAGGAGGTCGTGCAGTCCGACGGCGAGTCGTTACCGGAGTATGTCGTGGTGGGCGAAGCCGGTCCCGATCATCACAAGACATTTCACGTGGAAGTCCGGGTCGGAGGAAAGCCGCTGGCCGATGCCGTTGGCCGGAGCAAGAAAGAAGCGGAGCAGGAAGCCGCGCAGCGAGCCCTAGAGAATTTAAAATCTCAAATGTAAAATCTAAAATTTTAGATTATAGATTTTAGATTCAATCTATCTCTATGATTCCCCACGGTTTCCGGTCCTCGTCGGCCAGCTCGGTTTCGCCGCCGCCGGCAACGACCATGGCCGGCTCAGGCTGCGGAAGTTTGCTGAGCGCGTAGGTCTGCACCTCGCGCGCAACGTCTTCATCCGACGGGCTCGTCGTCCGGCAATAGAGCCGCACCCACACGCGCAGTAGCGGATCGCTGAAGCTATAGCGCTTGCGCTGCGACACGATCAGGTCGACGTCCTCGAGCCACGACAGATAGTCCTTCGTCGACCCTGGCGTTCGCTTCAGCCGATGGGCAACTTCGGTGAGCGTGAGCGGTTCTTCCTGCGCAAGAATTTCGAGAATCGCTTTCAGCGCGCCGTACCCGCGCGCGCGATGGAGCCGAAGCTCGTAGCAGGCGGCGCAGGTCGACGCCAGTTTGCCGTCGGGCGACAACAGGCCAGTGAGCGCGCTCACCGGATCGCCCACACCTTGCGCGTCGACCATGTGGCTGAGCGCTTCGCCGATCGCCTGCGCGTAGCCGACGCGTCCGTCAGACAAGCTGTGCACGGCGTGGCCGAGCGCTTCAGATCCCGCTTCGTCGCCCAGCACCATGCGCCCGCCGTCAATCGACAGCAGCAACTCGCGCACTTCAGCGGACGAGAGCGTCGGGACGTGAATCACCTCAAAACGCGACGTGGCGTCCTTCAGCAGGCGATGGGCGCGCGAGACGTAGCGGGTCGTCAGAATGAATCGATTGTTGCTGGCACTGAGCATCTTCACGAGCTCGCCGAGGGCGGTCCGGAGGCCAGGAAAGCTTTCAAATGTGCGGAGTTCCAGCACTTCGTCGAGCAGGAAGGTGGCCGGCTCGCTGCTGCCGCCCGCCTTCGACTGATCGAGAAATGCCAGCGTCGCATCGAACGCGTCGCGGGCGGTGGCCGGTTCTTCGCGCATGGGCACGCGGAACGGCGAATCGCCCACGATGGCGCTGAAGAACCGCTCGGGCGTCGTCGCGCACCGTTCGATGTCGATGTGCTGGCAATGCGTACGGCCGAGTCGCTCGCGAAGACGGTAGAGCAACTGCGTACGTCCTGTACGGAAGTCGCCGAGCACCACCGGAATGCGTGATGGCGTGGCATCAATCGCGGCAAGAATGCGCCGCTCGAGTCCGGGACGGGAGGCCGTCATGATTCGTGTATGCCTGACACAGGTGAGAGGGAGAAGCGAACGAAGGATAGAAGGTAAGAGCGTGCGGCTGCGTTGTCAAATTGAAAATGCAAAATTTTTTGTTTGACAACGACGCGCCGAACATCTTGCGGTCGCGCCGCGTGTTCACTTGTGTATTGCGCCGCCGTTTTCGCAGACAATGTAGAATGTGACGGCTATGAACATCGCTGTGCTCGGCGCTCAGTGGGGTGATGAAGGCAAAGGCAAGGTCGTCGATCTTCTGACGCCGCAGTTTGCCGTCGTCGCGCGCTATCAGGGCGGCCACAACGCCGGACATACGGTGTACGTCGACACGACGAAGATCATTCTTCGGCTGCTCCCGTCAGGTATTCTGCATTCGCACGTGACGTGCGTCATTGGAAACGGGGTCGTCATCGACCCGCAAGCGCTCTTTGCGGAAATTGAAGAGCTCGGCAGGTTCGGATACGACGTCGGCAGCCGCCTGATGATCAGCGAGAAGGCGCATCTCATTCTGCCGTATCACCGCGAGCTGGACCTGTTGTCGGAAGCCAGACGCGGCGAGCGGAAGATCGGCACAACATCCCGCGGAATCGGCCCCGCCTACGAGGACAAAATCGGCCGGCGAGGCATCCGGGTGTGCGATCTGGCCGACAAGACCGCCCTCGAGGTCGAGATTCGCGAAAATGTGCAGGCGCGGAACCGTTTGATCAAGGAATCGACGCTCGATTGGCGTCCGCTGTTCGATCAGATGGTCGCCTACGGCGAGCGCTTGAAACCCTGGGTCGGTGACGTGTCACTGTTTCTGGCGCGTACGAGCGCGGCGGGCCGTCCGATTCTGTTTGAAGGTGCACAAGGGACACTCCTCGATATCGATCACGGCACATACCCGTTCGTGACCTCCTCGAATTCCACGATTGGCGGCGTCTGCACGGGCCTCGGCGTGAGTCCGAAGATGATCAACGGCGTGCTTGGCGTCGTGAAGGCGTATTCGACGCGCGTCGGCGAAGGCCCGATGCCGACAGAATTGTTCGGTGCGAGCGGCGATCGGTTGCGCGATAGCGGCAAAGAATTCGGATCGGTCACGGGACGTCCGCGACGGTGCGGATGGTACGACGCCGTGGTTGTCCGCTACGCCGCGCGCATCAACGGGCTCGACAGCGTCGCCCTGACGAAACTCGACGTGCTCGACGGATTGGCATCCATCCAGGTGTGCACCGGCTATCGCTACGGCAACGACGTCATCAGCGAGTGGCCTGCCGATTTGAACATCCTGGCAAAGGCCGAGCCGATCTACGAAACGCTTCCGGGCTGGAGCAAGCCGACCTCGGGCGCCACACGCTACGAAGATCTACCGCGCGAAGCGCAGCGCTATGTGGCGTTCCTGGAAGAGGTGACCAAGGTGCCGGTGTCGATTATCTCCACTGGATCGGGCCGCCACGACACGATCATCCGCGAGAAGTCGGCGGCCGCCGATTGGTTCGGCGTGCCGGCCAACTAACAACTACTGTTTGTGCCGCATGCAAAAGGCCTCCACGGCTTTCGCTTCGGCATCCTTGAATTCAATTCCCGCGCGATACCGCGTGACTCCCTTCGGAATTTCGAACGACGCCCACGCAACCGCCGCATTGACCCTGACAATTCCGAGGTCGTCGGCCAGGACGATGCGGATGCGCTGCTGGGGCTTCAAGGGCTGCAACGAAATGACCTGCGCGCCGCACACCGAGAGGTCGACAAGTTTTGCGAGCGCACCGTCGAGTTGAATCTCGGTTCCTTCGATGATCCGAAATCGCTGCGCCCGTCGCGTTCCGCGGTAATCGATGTGCGAAGCGGCTCCTGCGGCCCTCGTCGTCGCGATCGGGATGGCGACCGGTTCTGCCGGCAACAGATCAGCGTCGGACGGCGCGAGCGGATTCAGCGGCGTGCGGCGGGGCGACACGCGCGCGTACGAGCCGTCGTGCGACACGATGCGAATTTCCGCCGACGCCAGCTTTGAATCGGCTTTGATGCGATTAATGAGTGCCGCGCCTCGCGACGTGGCGGCAAAGAGCCGCTCGAGGATGATGATTTGCGGCCGCTTGGCCACGATGACGGAGAGCGCCGCCAGGGGGTCCTCGTCGGTGAAGGTCAGCACCTGCCCGCTGGCCCCGGCGCGCTGCTTCAGCACGTCCAGGTACTGTTCGGCACCGATGATTACGGTGCAGGCCTCGGCCATCAACGCTTCAGTGTAATAGAATTCAAACGCTCACATGAAACTCATCAAATGTATCATCCGGCCGAATAAGGTCGACGACGTGCGTGCGGCGCTCGAGAAGGAGTCGGTCCAGGGCATGACGGTCACCGAAGTGCGCGGCCACGGCCGCCAGAAAGGCCACAAGGCGATCTACCGCGGCCGCGAGTATGACGTCAGCCTGCTGCCAAAGACGATGATCGAAATGGTCGTTCCCGACTTCCAGGTCGAAGACGTGCTGCGCGTCATCATGGACACGGCGCGCACGGGCGATATCGGGGACGGCCGGATCTTCGTGCTGCCTGTGGAAGATGCACACAATATTCGAACAGGGGAACGGGATGCCTGAAATTGATTTTAGTTGCCAGGCACACCTTCGCCCCACTTCAGCTTCTCCCGCAAAACCTGGAAATAGCCGCGCGAGGACGCGCGCACGAGCCGCAGCGGCCGGTCCGCGCGTCGGACGACGACGGTGTGTTCGTTCTTCAGCGGCCTGAGCGTCTGGCCGTCGAAGGTCGCGAAGACTTCGTCCTGTTCCGACTGAAGAAACGGCCGGATGCGAATCTCGGCGGAACCTGGCACGACGACGGGTCGATTCGTCAGCGTGTGCGGCGCAATAGGCGTGATCGTTAAGCCGTCGACCTGAGGGTGCACGATGGGGCCGCCAGCCGACAGGTTGTACGCCGTGGAACCCGTCGGGCTCGCGATGATGAGGCCGTCGGCTTTCACCCGCATCATGAACTCGCCATTGACAGTGACCGAGAGATCGATGATGCGCGACAGCGCTCCCTGAGTCACCACCACGTCGTTCAGCACAATCCGATCGGCGACGCGCTCGGCGTCGCGCTCAATCGTGACGCGCAGCATCATCCGCTCTTCGATCGGCGCTTTGCCTGCGAGCGCCATCTCGAGCGACGAAAAAATCTCTGGCAGCGTGACTTCGGTCAGAAACCCCAGGCTGCCGAAATTCACCCCGAGAATAGGGATATTCGAGCCAGCCTGTCCGATGCGGCCGGCCATGCCGAGCAGCGTGCCGTCGCCGCCCAACACGACGACGAGCTCGACTTCATGAGGAAGCCGGTCTTTGTCAACGACATCGAAGCGCGCTTTGGCGCCGGCCGTCTTCGCCATGAGCGCGGTGTCGGGGTCGAAGACGGGCTGAATATTGCGCGCCTCGAGCCACGCCGCGATGTTCGCGAGATGATCGGCGGCACGGTCGAGCCGGGTTTTTGCGACGACACCCACGCGCCGGGCCGTCATGGACGGCCTCGCAGATGCAGGAAAAATTCTCGGTTGCCGGTGTCGCCGGTAATCGGTGATTCGGTCATCGCCACGCGGGCCAATCCTACCTCAGCAGCCGATTGCGTGGCCTCTTCAACAACCCTTTGCTGCACCCCCGGATCGCGGACGACGCCTTTTTTGCCGACTTCGCCCCGGCCGGCCTCGAACTGCGGTTTCACCAGCGCGACTACGTCGGCGCCCGGACGCAGCAGGGGCGGCACTCTTGGAAAAATATGACGCAACGAAATAAATGACACGTCGATCGTCTCAACGTCCACTTGCCTGGGCAAATCCGCGGGCTGGAGCGCCCGCGCATTCGCTTTTTCGATGACGAGGACGCGCGGATCGTTTCGCAGTCCCCAGTCGAGCTGCCCATGGCCGACGTCGTACGCGATGACGTCGGCCGCACCACGACGTAGCAACACATCGGTGAATCCTCCTGTGGAGGCGCCGATATCGAGCGCATGACGCGCCTCGACGGCTACGCCAAACGCATCGAGCGCATGCGCCAGCTTCACGCCGCCGCGACCGACGTACGGATGATCGGGCTGCTGCACCGTCACGTCAGCATCCTCGGCCACCGACAGTCCCGCTTTCTGTGCGGGCTGGCCGTTCACCAGAACCACGCCTGCCATTATCAGCGACTGCGCGCGCTCTCTCGACGGCGCGAGACCTCGCTGTACGAGAAGCTGATCCAATCGTTGCTTCAATTCTGTCTTTGGATAACCCAGGCGGCGATGTCGGCGAGGCGGCTCTGGTGCAGCCCTGCTGCCTGCAGCGCGCCGAGCGCGCCGGCATGGCGCTCTGCGGCAAGGCGCTTCGAAGCGTCGAGCCCGTATAAAGAAGGATACGTCGGCTTGCCGGCTTTCGCGTCCTTACCGGCCGTCTTGCCAAGACGGCCGGCTTCGCCTTCCACGTCGAGGATGTCGTCGACAATCTGGAAGGCAAGACCCACGTGGCGGCCGTAGTCCTCGACGGCCCGAATGAGGTCGTCGGTGGCGCCGGCCATGATGGCCCCCGTCGTGGCGGCCGCGCGAATCAGTGCACCCGTTTTCCGCGCATGCATATCTTGCAGAGACGCGGCGTCGAAGTTCGACACCGACCCGACCGCCAGAAGATCGACGGCCTGTCCGCCAACCATGCCGGTAGCACCGGCGGCTGATGCCACCGCTCGAATCGCGCGTAATTTTCTCGGCGTCAGCGCGACGTCGCGCGGTTCGGCCGCCATAAGCGCGAACGCTTCGCTCAGCAGTCCATCGCCGGCAAGAATCGCCATCCCCTCGCCGTGCACGATGTGGTTGGTGGGCTGGCCGCGCCGCAGCGAGTCGTCATCCATGGCCGGCAGATCGTCGTGAATCAATGAGTAGGTATGAATGAACTCGATCGCGCAGGCGGCAGGCAGCGCCAGTTCGACTGCGCGCTCCGACGCGGCGACACCGGCGACCGTTTCCGCGGCGGCGAGCGTCAGGATGGGGCGCAAACGCTTGCCGCCGGCACGGAGGCTGTAGCGCATCGCTTGGTAGAGTCGTTGGGGACACGCGGGCGGCGCAGGAAGATAGCGCTCGAGCGCCGTCTCGATCTGCGCGCGACGCGACCCGAGGTACTCTTCAAGCGACGCGACCCCGGTCATTTCCGATCGTCGTCTTTCGAGAAGATGGCGCCGGCCGGACGAAGGTCGCCGCGCTCGTTCAGAATCTCGATCCGCTTCTCGGCATCCTCGAGTCGCGTGTGGCAGAAGCGCGACAGCTGAACGCCCCGCTCGTACATCTCGAGTGATTTCTCGAGAGGCAGGTCGCCGTCTTCAAGCTTCTTGACGATGGTTTCGAGCTCGGCGATGGCGGCTTCGAAGTCTTTGATTGTGGAATCCATCTTCTTAGTTGTTAGTTGCGAGTTGTTAGTTGGTGTCCTCGACGGTGCAGCCAAGCTCACCCTCGGATAGCGTCACGCGCACGCGATCGCCGGGCTTCACGTCGAGGGCTCTTCGTATCACCTTCGTGCGTGACTCGTTCCACACGACGGCATAGCCGCGGCCGAGCACGGCAAGCGGGCTCAGGGTCTCGAGCCGCGCCGCGCAACCCTGCAGCCGTTTTTCCTCCAGGTGACGCCGATGCTGAGCCGCTGCACGGAGGGTCCCATCAACGCCCACGAGTCGAGCGCGCACGCCGCCGAGCCGGCGGCGCAAGTCGAACTGTTCGAGCTGCAGCCGGAGATTCTGATACACCCGAAGCCGCTTGGTGATTCCCGCTTGCGCCGCATGCCGCAGCGCGTGCGTTGTTTCGGCGGTGTGCCGGCCGCGAAGCGCCAGTCGAGCCGGCCAGCCGGCAAATCCGGGCCGCCGATTCATTTGATGCACGCGCGATTCGAGGCGCGCGATGGAGCCGCGCACCGCGCCGGTGAGCCGCTCGCTGAGCCGCTCGATGTGCGAGCAGAAATCTTCTTTCCGTGAGACGACGATTTCGGCGGCTGCCGAAGGCGTGGGCGCGCGGACGTCGGCGGCAAAATCCGCAATCGTGACGTCGACCTCGTGGCCAACCGCGGAAATCACCGGCACGGGCGACGCGACAATCGCTCTCGCGACGATTTCTTCGTTGAACGCCCAGAGATCCTCGATCGATCCACCGCCTCGTCCGACAATCACCACATCGATACCCGGCAGGGTGACGATCTCGCTCAGGCCGCGGGCAATCTCGGCGGCCGCGCCCTCCCCTTGAACCCGCGTCGGGCGAATCACGATGTGCGCGTTCGGGTACCTCCTGCCAAGCACTTTGATGATGTCGCGGATGGCGGCGCCGTCGAGAGACGTGACGATGCCGATCTTCCGCGGCAGCGACGGCAGCGGCCGTTTGCGCGCCGCATCGAACAACCCTTCTGCCTGCAGCCGCCGCTTCAATTGATCGAAGGCGAGTTGAAGCGCGCCCAATCCGTGCGGCTCGACCTGGTCGCAGACAATCTGATATTCGCCTTTAGGATCGTAGACGCTGAGCCGGCCACGGACGATCACGTGCAGCCCGTCCTCGGGCTTGAACTTCAGCGATCGCACCTGTGATTTGAACATCACCGCTTTCAGCTGCGCGCCCGGGTCTTTCAGCGTGAAGTAGAGGTGCCCGGTGTTCCAGAGACGACAGTTGGAAATTTCGCCTTCGACCCAGACGTCGGAGTACTCGGTTTCGAGCAGCCCACGAATACCGGCGGTGAGATCGCTGACGGAGAACACGACACGGCGGGCTGCGCTTGTCGAAGTTCGCTCACGAACCTCGGGCTCGTTGGCCGGTTTGGAGGTGGCCTCCGGATCGTCGAACGGAAGATCAAACAGCGAGCTCATGCTCCAATTGTTCCGCGGAAAAACTCAGGCGCTGAATCGACGTGGCCTTGCCGGTCGCTTCATCAGCAGCAATCAGGATGCCGTTCAGCCGCGGGTTGCCGCTGGCCGTCTCCATTCTCACCGGCATACCGCGTAAAAACTTATCAATCACGGCATTTTTTTCCACACCAATCACGCCGTCGTGCGGCCCGGTCATCCCCGCATCGGTCAAATACGCGGTGCCCCCTGGCAGAATTTGCTCATCGGCCGTTTGCACATGTGTGTGAGTTCCGACAACCAGGGTGACCTTGCCGTCGAGGTGCCATCCCATGGCGATTTTCTCAGACGTCGCCTCGGCATGGAAATCGACCAGAATCACGCGGGTTCGTCCGCGCAGCGATTCGATTTCTTCGAGGACGCGCTTAAACGGATCGTCGAGGTCTTGCATGAAGACCCGTCCCATGACGTTAATGACGCCGACCGGGCGGCCGCCGCTGGTGCGGGCCAGGTAGGTGCCGTTTCCTGGGACGCCGGCAGGGAAGTTGGCCGGCCGGAGCAGCCGTGACTCGGTCCCGATGTAGTTGGCGGTCTCGCGTTGCGCCCAGATATGGTTGCCGGAGGTCATGACGTCGACCCCCCAGTTCAGCAGCTGATCCCCGATCTCCCGGGTGACCCCCCGTCCGGCCGCTGCGTTTTCGGCGTTCGCCACTACCAGGTCCACGTTGAAATGCTCAATAAGAGAAGGTAGGCCCTTGCGGATTAATTCCCGGCCTGGCCGTCCGACGATATCCCCTAGAAAAAGCAGCCGTAACTCACTCACGGTCCAGATGATCGCACAGAACGAAGCTTTGGGCTTTGGACTCTAGGCTTTGGGGCGGGCCCGCCTGTCCCATGGCCTAGAGCCCACAGCCAAGAACCTAGATATATTAGTTATATACACTCATATAACATGCTTGACATATACTAATGTACTCGTTAAACTGACCTATCCTCAGGAAAGGGGAGCCAATTACATGAGTCAGAAAACAGGAAAAAAAGTCATCGGGATTGACCTCGGCACCACCAACTCCGTTGTGGCGGTCATGGAGGCGGGGGAGCCGGCAGTCCTTGTCAATCAGGAAGGGTCCCGCATTACTCCGTCCGTGGTGGCCTTCACCAAAGACGGCGAACGTCTGGTCGGGCAGGTCGCCAAACGCCAGGCCGTGACCAACCCGGAAAACACCATCTCGTCGATCAAGCGGTTCATGGGCCACAAGTTCGCCGAAGTGACCGACGAGCAAAAGCGCGTGCCATACAAGGTCGTCGGGAAAAACGGCGACGCCTGGGTCGAGGCGCGCGGCAAGCAATATTCCGCTCCGGAAGTGTCTGCGATGGTGCTTCAAAAACTGAAGCAGGCGGCCGAAGACTATCTTGGTGAAACGGTCACCGATGCGGTTGTCACCGTGCCCGCATACTTCAACGACTCGCAGAGGCAGGCGACAAAAGACGCCGGCAAGATCGCGGGGCTGAACGTGCTTCGCATCATCAACGAACCCACCGCGGCCGCGCTCGCCTACGGGCTCGATCGTAAAAAAGACGAGACCATTGCGGTCTACGACTTTGGGGGCGGCACGTTCGACATTTCCGTCCTCGAAGTGGGCGACGGCGTCGTCGAGGTGAAATCGACCAACGGCGACACGCACCTCGGTGGCGACGATCTCGACCAGCGCATCATCGACTGGCTGGCGGCGGAGTTCAAGAAGACCGACGGTATCGATCTCAGCAAGGATCGCGTGGCTGTACAGCGCCTGAAAGAAGCGGCGGAGAAAGCCAAGATCGAGCTGTCGTCGGTGATGGAAACAGATATCAACCTGCCGTTTGTCACGGCCGATCAGAACGGTCCGCGCCATCTCGCGATGAAGCTGAGCCGCGCAAAGCTCGAGCAGCTGGTTGACGATCTTCTGGAGCGGACGATGGGTCCGGTGAAGAAGGCCGTGGCCGACGCCGGGCTCGATCCGTCGAAGATCGACGAGGTCGTGCTGGTGGGCGGGTCGACGCGCATGCCGAAAGTCCAGCAGATGGTGAAGGACTACTTCGGCAAAGAACCGCACAAGGGTGTGAACCCCGATGAAGTGGTCGCCGTCGGCGCTGCGATTCAGGGCGGCGTGCTGGCAGGCGAGGTGAAAGACATGCTCCTGCTCGACGTCACGCCTCTCTCGCTTGGCATCGAGACGCTGGGCGGCGTGATGACCACGCTGATTCCGCGGAACACGACGATTCCGACGCGCAAGAGCGAAACGTTCTCGACGGCAACTGACAATCAGCCGAACGTCGAAGTGCACGTGCTGCAGGGGGAGCGGCCTCTGTCACGCGACAACCGCACGCTCGGACGATTCCAGCTTGTCGGCTTGCCGGCCGCACCACGCGGCGTACCGCAGATCGAAGTCACGTTCGACATCGACGCGAACGGTATCGCGAACGTGTCGGCGAAGGACGTCGCGACCGGCAAGGAGCAGAAGATCACGATTGCCGGCTCGTCGGGCCTGAGCAAAGAAGACGTGCAGCGGATGGTCACCGAGGCGGAAAGCCACGCGGCCGACGATAAGGCGCGCCGCGAGTTGATCGACGTGCGCAATCAAGGCGACGCGCTGGCCTACTCGGTGGAACGGACGCTCGCGGACCATCGCAGCACGCTGTCGACCGACACGGCGACTCGCGTCGAGGCGGCCATCACGGCCCTGCGCGATGTGCTGAAAAACGAAGACGCGGCAGCCATCAAGCAGGCCACCGAAACGTTACAGCAGGCCTCGCACGCGATGGCGGAGCAGATGTACAAGCAGAACGCGGGGACAGGCGCGCCGACAGGCGGCGGTTCAGCGAACCGCGATACCTCGGACGCGAAAGACGGTGAAGTGATTGACGCGGAAGTAGTGGACGCATAAAGAATCTAAAATTTAAAATTTAAAATTTTAGATACAACCGTAATCGAAGGAGGAGACAGACCATGGCGATTATTCGTTGGGACCCATTTCGTGAGTTCGGCGGAGCATGGATGCCGCCAGTCGACATTTACAGCACGGGCGAGCACGAGCTGGTGATCAAGGCGGAACTTCCGGGGATGCAGAAGGAAGACATCGACATTACCGTGGAGAATTTCACGCTCACCATCCGAGGCGAGAAGAAGTCGGAGCAGACGATTAAGGACGAGCAGTTTCACCGCGTGGAGCGGAGCTACGGCGCGTTTACCCGGTCGTTCGCTCTGCCACACACGGTCGACGCGAACAACGTCGAGGCCGAATACAAGGACGGCGTGCTCACCGTCAAGTTGCCTCGTCGCGAAGAGGCGAAGCCGAAGCAGATCAAGGTGACCGTCGCAGCGTAATCATCGCGCGCGGGAGGTGCAGGCGCACCTCCCGCGCCTCTCTTGCACCCTCAGCGTAAGTTCCGGTATCCTAGGCGCTTATGGAACTTGAAAAACCACAGCACGACCAGCAGGGAGATACACCCCCAGCGCAGTTCGAACAGTCGCCCGAGGTTTCCAACCGATTTTTGTTCGTTGATATTGCCGCTCTGCGGGCTAAGCAGCTTCGCCGCGGTGCGCGTCCGCGCCTCGACTCGACGGTGCACGACGGCCACCCCCAACCGCATAAAGCAGAACGGGTTGCGATGGAAGAGGTTCGGCGCCGTCTGGTGCAGTTTGATCTGCCTCCCAACAAGCCGCCGGTCGCCAATATCGAGACCGGTCTGTGACGTGGTCCGATGTCGTGACGCTCGTCACAGGTGTGACGGTCGCGATCGTGTCGAGCTCGGCCTTCGTGTTGGCCCTGTTTCTTGGTTTCTGCATCATTCTGGGATTTCCGAAGCTTCGCGTCACAGCGGGACGGAAATTCATGACGATCAAGAGCCTCGACGAGATGGTCGGACAGGAAAGGTATTCGAAATACCTTCCCGCCGATTCCCCTCGCGGCCCGGTCGACCAGCTCAGAACGCCGGAGCTCCTCGAACATAAAAAGTGAAAACACGCGGTCAACCCTCGACGATGGACGATCGACGATCACCCGGGTCCCTCCTTCCACCAATTCGTGTCCCTCTCGTAGGAATCCCCGATTCGTAGAAGCATCGGCTCGTCGAACGGTTTTCCAGTCATCTGCAAACCTATCGGCAACCGATTCGGTGTAAGGCCGCACGGCACACTCAGGGCCGGCAGGCCGGCCAGATTGGCACTGACGGTGAAGATGTCCGTCAGATAGAGCTGCAGCGGATCTTCGACGCGCTCGCCAATCTTGAATGCCGGCGTCGGGCTTGTCGGCATGACGACCGCATCGACCTTCCGAAACGCCTGTTCGTAATCGCGGCGCACGAGCGTACGGACACGCTGCGCCTTCAGGTAGTACGCGTCGTAGTAGCCCGCGCTCAGCACATACGTGCCGAGCATGATGCGGCGTTTCACTTCCGGGCCGAATCCCTGGCTTCGCGACTGTTCATACATTTCTTTCACGTTGCGCACTCCCGGCGCGCGATACCCGTAGCGGACGCCGTCGAAGCGCGCGAGGTTCGAGCTGGCCTCCGCCGTGGCGACGATGTAGTAGGTCGCGATCGCATATTTCGCGTGCGGAAGATCGATGTCGACGAGCTCGGCGCCGCGCGAGCGGAACACCTCGAGCGCATGATAGAAGCAGCCGCGCACCGACTCGTCAACCCCTTGCTCGAGCATCCTGCGCGGCACGCCCAGGCGCAGCCCGCGAATGTCGCCGGTGAGCGCCGCCGTGTAATCGGGCACCGCCTCCCGGGCCGCCGTCGCGTCGTGCGGATCGGGACCGGCGAGCACCGACAACGCGAGCGCCGCGTCATAGGCCGTGCGAGCGAACGGGCCGATTTGATCGAGCGAGGACGCAAATGCGATTAACCCGTAGCGCGAGACGCGTCCGTAGGTCGGTTTCAACCCAGCGATACCGCAGAGCGAGGCCGGTTGCCGAATCGATCCGCCGGTGTCCGATCCCAACGCCAACGGCGTCATGCCTGCGGCCACCGCGACGGCCGAGCCTCCGCTCGAGCCTCCTGATATGTATTCGGGATTCCACGGATTCTTCGACGGACCAAACGCCGAGTTCTCGGTGGATGATCCCATCGCGAACTCGTCGCAGTTGGTTTTGCCCATCACGATTGCGCCGGCCGCTTCCAGCCGTTTCACAACGGTGGCGTCGTAGGGCGGCACGAAGTCCTTCAGCATTCGGGACGCGGCCGTCGTGGCAATGCCGCTCGTGCAGATGTTGTCCTTGATCGCCACCGGCACGCCGGCCAGCGGCGCCGTGCGCTGATCGCGATCGACAACCTTCGCGCGGTCGAGCGCGCGCTCGCCGGCGACCGACAGGAATGCGTTCAGCGCGGGGTTCGTCGACTCGATGCGTGACAGTGCCGCCTGCACGACCTCAACGGCCGAGACGCGCCCGGACGAGACGGCGTCGCGAATGTCGCGGGCGGTTTTGAATGAAACGTCGGACATCGATCAGCCGATGACGCGCGGCACGCGGAAGAGTCCCGTCTGGGGCGACGGATCGGGCGCGTTGGCGAGCGCTTCGGCGTTGGTCAGTCCAGGCTGCGGCTCGTCGGCGCGATCGACGAGTATGCGCGACAACACGTGGGAGGTCGGCGGGACCTCGGTCGTGTCGATGGCTTGAATCTGATCGGCGTAAGCGAGCACTTCGGTTAACTGCCTGACGAAGAGATCTTTTTCGGCCTCTCCGAGTTCCAAGCGGGCGAGTGTCGCGATGCGGTCGACGTCTTTGCGCGTCAGGCGTTCGGCCATGCCAAATGCTACCATGCGCGATTGATGAGCCTGCCGTTATTGCGGAAAGCAGCGGTGGCGGGAAGCTGGTATCCGGCCGATGCGGACGCCCTCGCGCGCGAAGTCGATCGCCATCTTGACGAGGCCGATGGCGCGCCGGCCGGACAACCACTCGCGATCATCGCGCCTCATGCTGGCTTGATGTACTCGGGGCCCGTTGCGGCGTATTCCTACAAGCTCCTCGCAGGCCGTGAGATCGATGTGGCCGTCCTCGTCGGGCCTTCTCATTATGTCGGATTCGACGGTGTCGCCATTTACGATCGAGGAGCGTTCGACACGCCATTCGGGCCGATGCCCGTCAGCGCGCATTGCGCCGATGCCATCGCGCTGGGGTCGCCTATGATCCGCCATCATCCGACGGCGCATATCCGAGAGCACTCTCTCGAGATGCAACTCCCGTTTCTCAAGCGTGTTCTGCCAAACGCCGAGATTGTGCCGCTCGTCATGGGTCATCAGCGTCGCGAAACGGCATACGCGCTCGGCGAGGCGATTGCGGTCGCGGTGAAGGGACGGCGTGCCGTGTTGATAGCGAGCACCGACCTGTCGCACTACCAGAGCGCGGAGACGGCGGCGAAGCTCGACAACAAGGTGATGCAACAGGTCTTGCGATTCGATCCAGACGGGCTGATGATGGCGCTCGAGGCGTTTCCCGACCATGCCTGCGGCGGCGGGCCGACGGTGTCGGTGATGCTGGCGGCGAAAGCACTGGGCGCCCGTGATGCGCGGGTCCTGAAATACGGCGACTCTGGCGACGTCTCGGGTGACAAGGACGCCGTCGTCGGATATCTCGCTGCCGGCTTTGGAACATTTGCATGAGTGAGCGGAGGCTCGACGACACGGCCCGTCAAACGCTGCTGCGGCGTGCTCGTGCCGCCATCGCGTCGACGATTGGAGCCGACATCGAATCGGCTCCCGCGACGGTCTTGCCGAAGTCTCTGCGAGCCGGCGCCTTTGTGACACTGCGTGTGGGCGGGGATCTTCGCGGCTGCATTGGCTATCCAGAGGGCGATCGCCTTCTGGTCGATGTGGTGGAGCGTTGCGCCATCTCCGCGGCGGTCTCCGATCCCCGCTTTCCCGCCGTTCGCGCGTCCGAATGGCCGCTCGTCGATCTCGAGATTTCTGTACTCGGGCCCATCGAGGTGGTGCGAGACATCGCTGACATCGAGATCGGACGACATGGCCTCATCGCAGAACTCGGCGAGCGCCGCGGCCTTCTCCTGCCTCAGGTCGCGGTCGAGTGGAAATGGGACCGGGAAGAATTCGCGTCACACACCTGCGTGAAGGCAGGCTTGCCAAAAGATGCGTGGCGAAACGACGCGACGCTGTTTAAGTTCGAAGCGGAAGTCTTCGGCGAGCACCCATAGCCGTGTTTCTTTGTCATGGGGGCAATCTAAGTCCCCGCAGCGTCGTTAAATTCATTTCGTCCAGCGGATCGATCTCCACCAACCCGCTGCGCCGGACGCCGCGCTCGGTCTTTTCTGTCTCAATCAACATCGGCAGATGGGCGAATCGCGGGTCGTTCAACAGCCGGCGGAAGGGTTCGAGGCCGATGCAGCCCTTCCCGATGTGCTCGTGCCGATCGACGCGACTTTGGCACGGCTTCTTCGAATCGTTCAAATGAAACACCTTCAAACGGTCGATGCCGATCAGCTTCTCAAACGTCGCGAAGGTCGCCTCGTATCCCTCGGCGGAGCAGAGGTCATACCCCGACGCCAGCAGATGACACGTGTCGAGGCAGACGCCAAGCCGCCGCGTGTTTTTTGCGAGATCGAGCATTCCCGAAATCTCTTCGAATGTCGATCCCATCGTGGTGCCCTGGCCAGCGGTGTGTTCGAGCAGGATCATCGTCTTGCCCTTCGGACGCGCCTTCATCACCTGTCGAAGGGCGTCGGCGACGAGCTCAATAGCCTGATCGACAGGCGCCGTCATGCGCGCGCCGGGATGCAGGACGACCCCGAGCAGGCCGAGGACCTCGGCGCGATCGACTTCCTCGCCAAGCGCCGCAATCGACTGCGCCCGAAGCGCTGGGTTCGTGGTCGCGATGTTGATGAGGTAACTGGCGTGCGCGACGACGGGATGAATGCCCGTTTGCTCCGTCGCGTTTCGGAACGCACCAATTTCGTCGGGCGGCAGGGGGCGCGCCCGCCACTGACTCGCGTTCTTCGTAAATATCTGTAGTGTTTCGCATCGATGCGCGTGAGCGCGCGCGACAGCGAAGGGGAGACCGCCAGCAACCGACATGTGCGCACCGACGCGAGGCATTCAGCGATAATAAGGTATGCGCAAGCCGCTGTGCGGTCTGGTGGCCGTCCTTCTCATCTTCTTTTTATTTGCGCCCTCGACGGCCGGAGCCTGGGGATTTGAAACCCACAAGTTCATCGTCTCGCGTGCCATCGAGTTGCTGCCCGACGCGATTCGACCGTTCTACGAGGCCAACCGCGTTTTTGTGGTCGAGCACGCGATCGATCCCGATCTGTGGCGTACGGCCGGCTTCACCGACGAGCCGCCCCGCCATTTCGTCGATATGGATGCCTACGGAAAATATCCATTCAAAGACCTGCCGCGCGACTACGACGCGGCGCTCGAGAAGTACGGTGCCGACACGCTGAACCGAAACGGCCTGCTTCCGTGGCGGACGGCCGACATGGCCGGCAACCTTCGAAGAGCTTTTGAAGGCCAGCAGAAGCAGGTTGGGTACGCGCGCGAGAACATCAAGCTCTTCTCGGCGATCATCGGCCATTACGCGGCCGATGGGAACGTGCCGTTTCACGCGGCGCTGAACTACGACGGTCAGTTGACCGGCCAGAATGGGATTCACGCTCGGTTCGAAGAAGAGCTGTTTCTTCGCTATGGGAAGCAGCTGAACCTGAAGCCAGGCCCGATCAAAAATATTCCCAACGTGCGGGATTTCATCTTCGACACGTTGCTTGAAAGCTACACGTTCGTCGACGCGATCCTGGCCGCCGACAAAAAAGCCATCGGCGACCGCACGGTCTACGACAATCGGTACTTCGACGCCTTCTTTGCCGAGGTGAAACCGATTCTCGAGAAGCGGCTCAGCGATGCGATCACCGCGGTCGCGTCCATCATCGTTGCCGAGTGGGAAACAGCCGGCCGTCCGGCGCTTCCCGCGGTCGCGCCACCCCGGCCTCCTGCGACGCTTCGTCATTGATGGACGTCTACCTCATCCCTGTAGGTCCCGATCGTTACGAGCTCTACTGCGAGGACCACAGCGACGCCGATACGATCGTCGGCGACGTGCCGCCCGCCGGGCGGTTCGCTGCGATTTATCACAAATTCAAGGCGGCGCTCGCGCAAGTCGAGGAGGAGCGGCAGAGCGGTGTGCCGCGCGTGCACGAAGGGCCGCGCAGTTGGACCGAGCGGATGAAGGACCGCGCGCTCTGCTGGATAGCCGAGAAAATCGCGGAGCAGCGGTTGCTCTGGCGCCTGCGCAACGAGGCCAACGTGAAGCTGTTTCATCCTGACGACATGATGGGCGGCGAGCCCATGACGCGCGTGAGGACGAATCTTCAGCACGAAGCCGATCGCCATTTGAAATGGACGATCATCGACGGCACGCTGTTCGTGCTGTCGGGTCTTGTGGCGATCGTTCCGGGGCCGAATGCTCTGGCGTATTACTTCGGGTTCCGTCTTGTTGGTCACTACCTTTCGCGGCGCGGCGCAAAGCATGGCCTGGACCACGTGCAATGGTCCGAATGCGCGAGCGCGCAGCTCTCGCGGTTGCGACAGGCGATCGCGATGGCCTCGCACGAACGCGAGCAGGAGGTGCTTCAGGTCGCGGCTGAGCTGCATCTTCAGCATCTCGCCACGTTCTTCGAACGAACCTCCGTTCACCCTGCGTGATACTATTTTTACCTCTCAATCAGTTTCCAGCTGTCGGTTTGTCAGCTGCCAGCAGTTTTCGGCTGCTCGAAGCTGGACGCTCGACGCTGGTAGCTCGTCGCTGGAAGCTGGTAGCTGCATGAAGCTCAAAGAATTAGCGAACCGTCTCGGTTGCCGCCTGGAAGGGGATGGTGGCGTCGAGATCCGCCGAGTGGCGGGCCTCGAGCAGGCCGAGGCCGGCGACATCAGTTTCTTCAACAATCCGCGATACGCACCGGCGCTACGACACACGCGCGCGAGCGCTGTCATCCTTGGCGATGATGCGCCAGCCGCGCCCTGCGCGATGCTTCGCACCAAAGAACCGTATCTCGCGTTTGCGAATGCGCTCTCGGTCTTCGTACCCGCAGCGCAGCCGGAGCCCGGTGTCGATCGTCTGAGTTACGTCGCGCCAACTGCGGCACTCGGGCGCGACGTGTCGATCGGTCCCTTCTCTTCGGTCGGCAAAGGCGCGCGCGTTGGCGATCGGACGGTGATCTACCCGAACGTCTGCATCGGCGAGGGCGCGATCGTTGGCGATGATTGCGTCATACACTCGCACGTCGCGATTCGCGAACGTATCGTTGTCGGCAATCGGGTCGTCATTCAGAACGGCGCGGTCATTGGTGGCGACGGTTACGGGTTCGTCCGGCGCTCCGATGGCACGCACCAGAAGATTCCGCAAACGGCTGCCGTCTTCATCGAGGACGACGTGGAGATTGGGGCCAACACGACGATCGATCGCCCTGCGATTGGCGAGACCCGCATTCAGGCCGGTGCAAAACTCGACAACCTCGTGCAGATCGGTCACGGCGTCAACGTGGGACGCCACGCGCTGCTCGCGGCGCAGGTGGGCATCGCCGGCAGCACGACGATCGGCGAAGGGGCGATGCTCGGCGGGCAGGTCGGCGTAGGCGGTCACATTTCCATCGGCAAGCATGCCGCGGCCGTGGGCCAGAGCGGCATCACCAATTCGATTCCCGACAAGGCGTTTGTCTCGGGCTATCCCGCCATCGACAACAAGGAATGGCTGAAATCCTCGGCGATTTTCCGGAAACTGCCCGCGATGCGGAGGAAGATGGCGGAGCTGGAGCAGCGTATCGTCGAGCTCGAAGCGATGCTCAGGAAAAGAAGGATAAGATCCAAATAATGATGAAGAAGGTCGTCCCCGCAGGCCTGCTCATTGCGGCGCTCACGCTGGCGCCGTTGAACGCCGCCGTTCGCCCTCCGCGAATGGAATATTCGATTGCGACGCTGCCCAACGGACTCACCGTTGTGCTTTCAGAAGATCATTCCACGCCCATCGTCCACGCCGAGCTGTGGTACCACGTCGGTTCGAAAGACGAGCGGACGGGCCGCACGGGGTTTGCCCATCTGTTCGAGCACATGATGTTCAAGGGATCGAAGAACGTCGATCCCGAAGAGCACGCGTCGATGATCGCCAGCATCGGCGGGCAGAGCAACGCGTACACCAACGACGACTCGACCGTGTTCTGGGAGACCGTGCCGTCGCAGTACCTTCCGTTAATTCTCTGGATGGAAGCCGATCGCATGGCCACGCTGCGTATCGACGAAGCGACGTTCAAGTCCGAGCGCGAAGTCGTGAAAGAAGAGCGCCGGCTGCGCGTCGACAACCAGCCGTTCGGCCGCTTGTCGGAAATTCTGTACGACACCTTTTACACGGTCGGGCCCTATAAGCACACGACCATCGGCAGCATGAAAGATCTCGACGCCGCGTCGATCGCCGACGTGCGCGAGTTCCACAGTACCTATTACGTGCCGGGCAATGCGACGCTAGCGATTGTCGGCGACTTCGAGTCGGCGCAGGCGATGGATCTGGTGACGAAATATTTCGGCCGCATCCCAAAAGCCGCAGGCGCCATTCCGCGCGACTATAAGAAGGAGCCGTCCGGCACCAAAGAACGGCGTGTAACGACGACAGAGAACTGGCCGCTGCCGGCGGTGGTCGTGGCGTATCCGATCACGTACGACGGTAATCCCGATTCCTATCCCTTGCACCTTGCCTCGAAGATTCTTTCCGACGGCGAGAGCTCGCGGATCTTCAAGTCGCTCGTCTACGACACGGGCATTGCCGTGTCGGCGTTCGGTGGCGGCAACATCATCGAGGAGCCGAACCTGTTCTTTGCGGTCGCGCTCGTGCAGCGCGGCCATACGCCCGCAGAGGCCGAGAAAGCGCTGATCGCGGAGTTCGACAAACTCCGTGCAGAGCCGGTGAGCGAGAAAGAGCTCCAGCGGGCGAAAAACCAATTCTTCCGCGACTACATCGTCGATCGCGAGTCGGTGCGCGGGAAGGCGAGCCAGTTGGCGCACGCCGTCGTCATTCACCGCGATGTGAAGACGGCCGACGACGAAGTGGACATTTTCACGAATCTCAAGATCTCGGACGTGCAGCGCGTGGCGAAAACCTATTTCACGCCGGAGAACAGGCTCGTCCTGCATATTCTTCCGAAGACGGGAGCAGTGCGATGAACGCTCGACGCACGCTGACCGTCGGGATGCTTGCGCTCGCGACCGGTTTGACGGCGATCGCGGCGATCGCCGCGGGGCAGATGCCCAACTGGCCGACGGAGAACCCGCCGCGGCCGCTGCCATCGCGCCCGGTGAGCTTTCCGCCTTATGAAATTCGCACCCTTGCGAACGGCATGCAGGTGATCGTGGTGATGCACCACGAGCAGCCGGAAGTGAGCATGCGGGTGCTGGTGCGCGCAGGGTCGGCCTACGATCCGCCAGGCAAAGCTGGTGTGGCGACGCTTGCGGCGTCGCTGTTGAATCAAGGCACGGGAGCTCGCAATGCGAGCGAGATCGCCGACGCCATCGATTCCATCGGCGGTGCGCTCGATACCGGCGCCGGCAGCGATTTCACACAGGCGAGCGCGCTTGTGATGAAGGACAGCTTCGACATCGGCATGGTGCTGCTGGCCGACGTCGTGAGGAACCCGGTATTTGCGCCCGAAGAAATCAACCGCCAGAAGGAGCAGGGGTTGTCGAGTCTCCAAGTCAGCCTCGAGGATCCTGGTTTCATCGCCGGCGCCGTTTTGCAGCGCCTTATTTACGGCTTCCATCCGTACGGATTTCCCGATTCGGGAATGCCAGAGACGATTGCTAAAATCTCGCGCGCCGATCTTCAGGACTTCCATCGCAAGTACTTCGCACCGAATAACGCGGTGCTCGCTGTTGTCGGCGACGTCGAGGTCGACGAAGCGATGGCGGCGGTGCAGAAAGCGTTCGGCGACTGGCGCAGGCAGCCGGTCCAGGTGCCGCAGCTTCCGGATCCTCCGCGGCCGACGCGTCGCATCATCGTCATCGACAAGCCCGATTCGGTGCAGACCGCGGTTCGAATCGGTCAGCTCGGTGTGCAGCGAAAGACGCCGGACTACATGGAACTCGACCAGGCCATGAGGATTCTCGGCGGGGAAGGCAGCAATCGTCTCTACCGCGTTCTTCGCTCGGAGCGAAGCCTCACGTACTCGGCCTCGGCCGACATGAATACCATGCTGCTCGCGGGCGACTTCGTCGCCGAAACCGACACGCGATCGGAAGCGACGGCTGATGTTGTTCGCCTGATTGTTGACGAGTTCACACGACTGCAGCGCGAGCGAACCGGCGACGGTGAGCTCGCTGGCGCGCAGGCCTACATGACCGGCAGCTTTCCGCTCACGATTGAGACACCGGGAGCGATCGCCCGCCAGGTGCTGAACGTGATCATGTATGACTTACCACTCGACGAACTGCGCACCTATCGTCAGCGCGCGAACGCGGTGACGCCCGACGACATCTCGCGTGTCGCGCGGACGTATCTGCAGCCAGATCGGCTGTCGATCGTGATGGTGGGCAATGCGGCGGCGTTCAAAGACCAGCTGCAGAAGGCGGGATTCGGGAAGTACGAGCTGATTCCGCTCGGGCAGCTGGATCTGACGGCACCTGATCTCAAGCGGCGTTAGATACCTTCCCTTGATCAAAATCATGATGTCCTGCGGCGAGCCGTCTGGCGATTTGTACGCCGGCGCGCTCGCCGTTGAAATTCGGCGGAGGGCGCCCGGTGCCGCGATCTTCGGCCTGGGCGGTCAACGAATGATGGCCGGCGGCGGCGAGTTGCTCGCCGATTATCGCGGCATCAGCGTCACCGGTCTCGTCGAAGCGCTTCGCGTCGTGCCGCGGTCGCTCAGGATCATGAGCCGCTTGCTCGACGCCGCGCGATCGGAGAAACCGAAGGCGCTCGTCGTCATCGATTTCCCGGATTTCAATTTCCGACTGGCCGCCGCCGTGAAGAAGCTCGGCATCCCGGTCATTTATTACATCAGCCCGCAGCTCTGGGCGTGGCGCAAGAACCGCATGCAGACGATGAAGCGGATCGCCGACCGCGTCCTGGTGATTTTTCCGTTCGAAGAGCAGATGTACCGCGATGCAGGGGTGCCGGTCGAGTTCGTCGGTCACCCGCTTGTCGATTTGGCCAGGGCGCAGGAGCCGAGGGACAGTTTTCTGCGCGAGACCGGCCTCGACGGCTCCCGGCCGATCGTGGCGCTGCTTCCCGGCAGCCGTCCCAACGAAGTGGAGCGGCTGCTGCCGGTCATGCGCGACGCCGTCGCGGAGATCACGAAGCGATTGCCAGAGACCCAGTTCGTGATTGCGCGTGCACCGTCGCTCGACGATCGACTGTTTACGCATGTGAAATGGCGAGGCGCGCCCCCCGTCGAAGTGCTGGCGCGAACAGACGATGTGCTTGCGATTGCCGACGTCGCCGTCACGGCGTCGGGTACCGCCACCGTACAGGCTGCGATGCATGGACGCCCGATGGTCGTGGTTTACCGTTTATCGCCGCTCACGTACCGGCTTGGACGCCGGTTCGTGCACGTCGACACATTCGCGATGGTGAACCTCATTGCCGGACGGCGCGTCGTGCCTGAGTTGATCCAGGACGACTGCACGCCGGAAAACGTCAGTCGCGAAGTCCTGTCCTTGCTGACGGATGCCGACCGCTTCGAGCAGACACGTGCGGCGCTTGCCGACGTGCGTCGGAAGCTGGGAAGCCCGGGTGCCAGCGGGCGCGCGGCCGAGGCGGTGCTGGCCGTGGCGAGGGGCGCCCGCTGACGTTTTTGATAGGATAGTTCGGATGGGCAGCACCAATTCGTTCAACACCCGCACGATCGCCACGCTCGCCGGTGAGTCCACGGAAATCTTCAGCCTGTCCAAGCTCGAGAGCAACGGTTTTCCCGGCGTGGCCTCGCTGCCGTATTCGTTAAAAATTCTTCTGGAGAATCTGCTGCGGCACGAGGATGCGCGTTTCGTGCATCCGAAGGACATCGAAGCGCTCGCCAGCTGGAAGCCGGGCGCCAAAGTGCAAAAGGAAATTTCCTTCGCGCCCGCGCGTGTGTTGTTGCAAGACTTCACCGGCGTGCCGTGCGTGGTCGATCTGGCGGCGATGCGCGACGGCATGGTGAGGCTCGGCGGTGATCCGTTTCGCGTCAACCCGCTTCAGCCTGTCGAGCTCGTCATCGATCACTCCGTGCAGGTCGACTACTTCGGCCGCACCGATGCGTTTCAGCTGAACGCCGAGCTCGAGTTCGCACGCAACAAAGAGCGCTACTCGTTCCTGCGGTGGGGCCAGGACGCTTTCAAAAATTTCCGCGTGGTACCGCCCGACACGGGCATCGTGCACCAGGTGAACATCGAGTACCTCGCACGTGTCGTGTTCCGCGATAACGCCGGCGGTCAGCTGCGCGCGTATCCCGACACGCTCGTCGGCACCGACTCACACACCACGATGGTCAACGGGTTGGGCGTGCTTGGCTGGGGCGTCGGCGGCATCGAAGCCGAAGCCGCGATGCTCGGCCAGCCGATGTCGATGCTGATTCCGCCGGTGCTGGG
>JANMJM010000287.1:0-2910 GCA_031371345.1 Vicinamibacteria bacterium | reverse complement strand
AGTTTCCAGTTTAACGTTCAGTGCGTGCCCTCTCCCTCTTCCCTCACGCTGATAATTAATGGACACTGTTCAGCGTTGGTGTTTCTCGCTAACGACATAGCGATTGGCCTCCTGCTTGCAAAAGTAATATACCGGAGGACCAATGAAGCGTTTCGTACTTCTCACAGCCGCACTTATTCTGACGTCCGGGGCCACTCGCACCCTTCAGGCCAAGGAAGGCCAACTGGTGAAGCTCACCGGGTGCGTTCAGGGCTTCGCGCAGGGCGGCTACTTCCTCAGCGACGCCGTGGATAAGAACGGCAACCCGAAACACTACCTGCTTGTGAACGACAACGAAGAACTGAAGGCGCACGAAGGCCGCATGGTCGAAGTGTCGGGCACACCCGCTCCGTTCAGCTGGACGGTGACGATCAAGGCCCAGGACGGGCGAGATCTGAAGACAGGATCGGTGTTTGGTGTCGATGAAGTGAAGGTTCTTCAGCCGAGCTGCGAGGTGCCGTCCCAGGTTGCATCTCGAAACTAGTCATACTTCCGCCATTCGGCCCCGGTTACTGTGGGCCGATGAGTCACCGACGGATCAGAACCGCACTTTGATCCACAATTGCATTTGCCGGGCCGGCCCCGCGCTGAAGACACGACCAAAATTCGAGGTGAATGCGATGCGATTCGGCACGTCAAAATTCGCCCGATTCAGAAGATTGAAAATCTCCCATCGAAATTCCAATCGCGCTCCGCTTGCAAGCACGACGTCCTTGCCAATGACGAGATCGGCGTCGGCGTAGCCGGGTCCCACGACCGCGTTTCGTCCCGAGTTCCCGAATATAAACGGGGCGGGAAGGGCGAAGCAGTTTGTGTTGAACCATTGCTGCGCCGTGTGGGGTGCGCCGTCATTGGGATCGCAGGTGACGTCAGGCCGCTGCGCCGGGCCGGATCCGACATTCGCTCGGTCCGTACCCAGATTGACGGTGAACGGCGCGCCGGATTGCAGTGTGACGATCGCGCTGGCGCGCCACCCGCTCGGCAGAGCGTAGGTGACGTTCCCAACGAACCGGTGCCGATGATCGAAGCTGGCGGTTGCCCGCTCGGCAGCGAAATTGCGCACGTCCTGCGGCAAATTCGTCTCCGACACCGTCGCTCCGGGATCGGACGCATCATCAATCGCTTTCGACAGCATGTAGCTGGCCGAAAACGACAGGCCGCTCGACAGTCTTTGCTCGGCTTTGAGCGTCAGGCCATGGAACATCGAGTAGCCGTCCCATCGAATCGCGGTGATGTTACTCAACTGCGGCACCGGACGACGTGGGCCAATCGGACCAGGCCCAGGGGCAGGCACGTTTAAGACAGTCGAGCTATCCGCACCGACGATCCACGAGCCGAGATAACTCACTTCAACGGCCGTGGTGGATGTGAGTTGGCGCTGAAGACCGACGGCGACGTTCTTGGCGTACTCCGTCCGGTAATCATGATTCATTGTGCTGCCGCCCACGGTGCCATTCGCCGGAGCGAGCAACATCGTTTCGGTTGAATAGGTCGGTCGAATGGCATCGGACGCGGCGTTCACCGTCTTAGCGAAAAAAAACGGCAGCGTCTGCGCCAGCGCCTGTTGAACGCTGTACGCCCACTGGTTGAGAAAGATGCCGACGCCGGCGTTGATGACGGTGTCGGAGTGTTCGCCAAGCGACCACGCCATGCCAACACGCGGAGAAAATCGGCGATAGCTGGGCCGCAACAACGCGGCCGTCCACCCAGCCTCCTTCGATGTGATGAAAGGTATAGGGATCTGATCGAGCAAGGTGTTTGCGGCAGGCGACATTCTGCCTTCATCGTCGCTCGCGATGACGAACCGCGCTCCGGGCGTGGAAAGATCGATCGCTGAGAGACGGTTGTCGACATCGTTCATCTGTCCGTTGATTTCGTAGCGCAGGCCGTAATTGACAGAAAGGTTCGCGCGAACTTTCCAGTCGTCCTGGCCGTAGATGTGTAGCCACGTGCTGCGGCCGTGCTCGTCGGCGCGCCCGATTCCCACTTGCGCAGCGCTAGGGTATCCGAGCAGAAAATCCGCAAACGCGTTGCCGGTCCACTGACCGTTGAACGTGAATGCGCCACGCGCCGTATTGGGATTAACCGGGTTGAAGGCCAAATGAAATATGTAACCTCCGACCTTCAGGTGATGCGCACCGCGATCGAGGAGAAGGTTGTCGTAGAGCTCGACGCTTCGATTATTTCGCGATACGAAGGATGTCGGGTCGCCAACCGTGCTGAACTGGCCTCCAAACGAGATCTGCGGATATCCCATATCCGCTGGATGCGCCGTGACGCCTTGGAGACCCGTCGCTGACGCGAACGCGTTCCCTTGATTAGGACTCACCTGTCCACCGGCCACACTCAGCCAGCCGATCCGCAGCTCGTTCAGGAGCGACGTATTAAACGCGTGGGTATGACTGAGCGCAAGGTTGCGGCTTCTTGTCGTCACGACACGGCCGAAACCCGGGAGGAGCGTTTCATTCAGCGCGCCTGTGCCGAATGGCTGGTTGTCGCGGACGTGGTATGCGGTGAACCGACCGAACACCGTGTCATTGATTGACAGGCGGTGGTCCATGCGCAGCGTGAACTGATCCATGGAATTCACTTCGCTGCCAACGGCGACAAGATTCTGGACCGCGCTGACGGTTGTCGGCGCTGGAATGTTCTGAAGAAGAGCCGTTGCAACCGGATCGACGCGTTCGCGAGGGATCTGATTGTTTGCGAAGGGCGTGCAGCCACTCACTGTCCTGGTCAGCGGATCGCACAGCGGCGTCGAGGCGTCGAAACGCCCCGCGCGTTCTGCAGCAGAGGGCACCGAAAAGGTTTGCGTGAGCGAGCGGTGAATCCGTTGGCCTTCGTAACTAAAAAAAAAGAACGTCCGATCGC
>JANMJM010000274.1:0-18423 GCA_031371345.1 Vicinamibacteria bacterium | reverse complement strand
GGTTTCCCGATCGTGCGGCCAACATGAGCGGGGTCTCCCCGCTCTTCATCGTGGCGTAGGCATCGGCGCCGGCCGCCAGCAACAGCTTCGCGACGCTCCCGCTCCCGCTCGTACACGCCACCGACAGCGGCGGCAGGCCGTAGCGGTTCAGCGCGTTGACGTTGGCGCCCGCTTTCAACAGCAATGCAGCGGTCTCCGCATCATCTTGATACGCAGCCCAGTGCAGAGCGGTCGTTCCGTCGACTTGTGCGGCATTCACGTCGACGCCCGTCGCGAGGAGCGCGCGAACGCGCGCCTTGTCGCGCTGCTCCGCGGCGTCGGCGAGTGTCGCCCGCTCGGCGGCCAGCGCTGCGCCGGCGAGGCCGAGCACCAGGAGCACGAGTCCGCTCATTTTTCGGCAATACATCTGCATCTCCTCCAAGTTACTTACAGCGCGACGGGATCAAAGAGATCTTGGACCTTGCCGCTGCTGTCGCCGAACGAATCCAGACGAACGCCGACGCGATCGAGCAGCGTCAGGTGGACGTTGGCCAGCGGCGTGCCCTTCCCCTCGTACTTGATATGCCGGCCACCCTTCAGGCCCGTCGAGGCACCGCCCGCGACCAGGATCGGCAGGTTCTCGTGATCGTGCAGACTCGGATTCCCCATGCCGCTTCCATACAAGTACACGGTGTGATCGAAGAGCGAGCCGTCGCCATCGGGCGTCGCCTTCATCCTCTGGAGGAACTCCGAGAACAACGACACATGGAACGTGTTGATCTTGGCAATCTTCGCGACTTTCTCTGGATCGTTGCCGTGGTGACTCGTGGGATGGTGCGGATCGGCCACGCCGATCTCCGGATACGTGCGATTGCTCAGCTCGCGCGTAAGCTGGAACGTGATGACGCGCGTGATGTTGGCCTGGAACGCCAGAATCTGCAGATCGAACATCAGCTTCGCGTGATCCGCGAATGCGGCGGGCACGCCCACCGGTCGATCCAAGTCGGGCATCATGTTATCTTTCGCGGCCAACTCGGCACGCTGGATCTGCCGCTCGATCTCGCGAATGCTGTCGAGATACTGATCGACGCGCACGCGATCGGGCATGCCCACGCGCTGCTTCAGGCGCGCGATGTCGCCGCTGAACGAATCGAGCAGGCTGGCGCGACTGCGCAGCGCCGCGCGGCGCGCGTCGGCGTTGCCACCCTCGCCGAACAGGCGCTCGAAGACGATCCGCGGATGCGCTTCGGACGGGAGCGGGGTCGTCGGCGACGACCACGACAGGCAATTCTGATAGACGCACGCGTAGCCGTTGTTGCACACGCCGGCCAGCGGGTTCAGGTCCATCGACAGCTCGAGCGACTGGAGCTGCGTGTCGCGGCCCATTTGCCTGGCCGCGATTTGGTCCACCGTCGTGCCGAGAAAATAATCCGAGCTCTCGGTGTGCTTGGCAAACGCCGCACTCAGGAACCCCGCGTTCGAGGTGTCATGGGTGCCCGGATACGCATTCTGCAGCCGCGTGTTGGTAATGACCGTGAGCTGGTCCTTCACCGGCTCGAGCGGATGCAGAATCGGCGACAGCTCGGTGAGCCTGTCTTGGCCGGGCGGCGTCCATCGCGCGGCATCCATCCCCATCGGGATGAACACGAAGCCGAGCCTCGGCACCGGCTTGGCCGCCGTCTGCGCCCACGCCGTCGCGGCCGGAATCATCGCATCGAGCAGCGGCAGCGCCAGCATGGCCTGCGCGCCTCTGAGAAATGTCCGCCTGGGAATCGCCTTCTTCGTGATGATCATGACGTGGATTTCCTCATTTGAAATGGGGCGCTCTTGACGATGCCCACGATGAGCGACGACAAGCGGTATCGGTCTTTTTCGGCGTCGCGCAAGATTTTGCGGACCGCGGGCGCGTCGTAGTACTCCACGCCTCGTCCCAGCGCGAAGGTCATCAGCTTTTCGGTCAACGTCCCGGCAAACAGTTCGGGACGCTTCAGCAATCCGTCTTCGAGCCCGGCGACCCCTTTGAACTCGCCGCCACCCGGCAGAGCGCCGGACGAATCAATCGCGACGTCGTCGGCTTCGTAATCGCGCCACTGCCCGACCGCGTTGAAGTTTTCGAGCGAGAAACCTACCGGGTCGATCGCGCGGTGACAACTCGCGCAGACCGCGTTCTTGCGATGCGCGGCCAGCCTCTCGCGCATCGGAAGACTCGCGGAGACTGTGCCCTCATCGAGCGCAGGCACGTTCGGAAGCGGAGGCGGCGGCGGAGCGCCGAAAATATTGCCCAGGACCCACACGCCACGAAGGATCGGCGACGTCCGCGTCGCGTACGATGTGACCGCGAGCACGCTGCCCTGCCGGAGCAGGCCTCCACGCCGGCTCTCGGGTGCGAGCGTCACGCGCCGCATGCGGCTGCCGTAAACGTTTGGAATTCCGTAGTGTTTCGCCAACCGCTCGTTGAGGAACGTGTAGTCCGCCTTGATTAAGTCCAGCGCGCTGCGATCCTCGCGGAGCACACTGTCGAGGAAGAGCTCGGTCTCCTGCCGCATGGCTTGCCGCAGATTGTCGTCAAAGTCCGGGAAGAGACGCGCATTCGGCGTGAACGCCTCGAGATTGCGCAACCGGAGCCACTGTCCAGCGAAGTTGGTCGCGAGGTTGAACGAGCGCCGATCGGCGAGCATTCTGCGCGTCTGCTTCTCGAGCTCCTCGGGACGGCCGAGCTTTCCCGCGATCGCCGCGTCTAACAGTTCATCGTCTGGGATGCTGCTCCACAGGAAAAACGACAGGCGCGACGCGAGCTCGAGATCGGTGATCCGGTAAGCGCCGGCCGCACCTTTTTTTGATTGCGGCGGATCGGTTTCGACGCGGAACAGGAATTCCGGATTGATGAGCACAGCGCTCAACGCCCTCGCAATGCCGGCATCGAATCCGCCGTCGGCCCGCCCTTCACGATAGAACGCCATCGGACCTTCTACGTCGGCTTTCGAGACCGGACGGCGATAGGCTCGCCGCGTCAACGTGGTGAGAATGGTTTTGGCGCAGCCTTCTTCTTTGTCCTTGTCCGATGAGGTTGGCCGGCACACGAACAATCGGCGGCGCGCAGGCGTGTTCTCGGCACCTTTCGCCTCATAAGGTCCGGTCATCGAAATCTGGTCGATTGCGGGCGTGATACGCGGATGGCGTCTGTCGTTGTAGTGCGATTGCAGCGGCTGTCTGGCGGTTTCCTGCAGCGACGAGCCGTCTTTCACAAAGGTGACGCCGATGTCGTGCGGCCCTGCAAGCACCTTGACGCGCGCTTTCAGACCCTTGTCGACCAGCGTGTCGTCGACGTCGGCGCGTTTCTCGATCTGGAAGGTTGCCACCGGCTCCCTGTCAACCAGCACGAGCAGCTCGTGCGGACGCCGCTCTCGCAACCCGCTGACGTTTCCTTCGAGGCTCCGAGCCAGCCAGATCTGGATTTCGTACTCGCCGTCCCGGACGAACGTGTGGGACACCGACAGCCCGCCACGCGTGCCGATTGGCAGGCCGGCCACATGATCTTCCTGTGTGAGGTCGGCGGGCAGGCGAATGATGTCGCTCTGGAGAGTCGTCTCCGTGCTGCCGATCGCGAGACGGCTGATTTTCTGCGCCGCGGAAATGTAGCGGTCCAGGAGCGTTGGCGGAAGGTCGCCGACGGTGACGTTGTCGAAACCGTGGCCGCTCTCATCGGGCGGCAGCAGCGAGGTCCCGTCGATGTCGAGGCCCAGCAGGTCTCTCACGGCGTTCTGATACTCGGTCCGATTCAAGCGGCGGAGCGTCTCCGTGCGCCCCGGGTTCGGCATGGCTATGGACGCGGCGTCGAGCGATGTTTCCAGCCACGTCAGCAGCGCGCGCCGGTCGTCCGGAGAAAGCTGCGGCATGTTGGACGGCGGCATGGTGCCCGTGTGCACCTTACGCACCACCTTTTCCCAGACTTCGGCTCTCGCACCGGGGTTGGCGACGTCGATCTGGTCCAGCCGGAGGTCGGCCGTTTTGAGCTTGTCGTTGTGGCACGTCACGCAGTACCGATCGAGCAGCCGACGGACGTCCGGCGCGGGCGCCACTGCAGCGGCGGCCGACACCTGCTCCCGACGAGCCTGCTGAGCGGATGTTGGCACTTGCAGGCAAAAAGACAGCGTAGCCGCCAGTCCGACGGATCCAATCGTCATCATTCTGGCGAACGGGAACGGCTTCGTCATGTATCTCCCGGCGACGGAATTAACCTGTGGTTGTAAGGCTTCCAGTATGGCTGTACTGGGCGAGATTTGGAAGGCGGATTTCTCCTACGCCCGCTACGCAATGATGTCGCGGACGACAGTGCCACCCTGCGCACCGGTGAGGCGCACGTCCAGGCCCTGATACTTCACCGCGAGCTTTGCCGCGTCGATGCCAAGCAGATACAGCATCGTCGCGTGGCAATCATGCACGCTGACCGGATTCTCGACGGCCGCGTAGCCCAGCTCGTCGGTGGCGCCGTACGACAGGCCTTTCTTGATGCCGCCGCCGGCGAACATGAATGAAAAGCCTTTGATGTGATGGTCGCGGCCGCCGCGCCCCTGCGACATCGGCGTGCGACCGAACTCTCCTCCCCAGATCACCAGGGTATCGTCCAGCATGCCGCGCTGCTTCAAATCGGTGATCAGCGCCGCGGTCGCCTTGTCGACCTCCTGGGCCTTGAAGACGACGTTGTTTCTCACGTCGCTGTGATGATCCCAGTCGCGGTGATAGAGCTGGATGAACCGGACACCTCGTTCCGCCAACCGCCGCGCCAGAAGGCAATTCGACGCAAACGAACCGTCGCCGGGCTTCGCTCCGTACATTTCTAAAATGTGCGGCGGCTCATGTGTCATGTCGAGCAGTCCCGGAACACTCGTCTGCATCTTGAACGCCATCTCGTACTGGGCGATGCGCGTCTGCAATTCCGGATCGTGCCGCGATCGATCCGCGACCGTGTTCAGCGCGTTGATGGCCTGAATCGAGTCCCCCTGCATGTCGCGACTCATGCCGCGCGGATTTGTGATGTAGAGAACCGGGTCGCCGACAGAGTTGAAACGCACGCCCTGGAATTTACTGGGCAGGATGCCGGCCGACCATTGGCGCGCAGCGATTGGCTGCATCTGACCGCCGTTGCCTTCCGAAACGAGGACGACGAAACCGGGAAGGTTGTCGGCCTCTGCGCCCAATCCGTACAGCACCCATGATCCCATGCTCGGACGGCCCGTGATGACCAATCCGCTGTTCATGAACGTGTGGGCCGGGTCGTGGTTGATCTGCTCGGACCACATCGACCGCACGATGCACGTCTCGTCGACGATGCTGCCGATGTGCGGAAACAACTCGCAGACGACTTGCCCGGATTTGCCGAACGGCTTGAAGCCGTGCGTCGGCCCGTAGCAGGTCAGCTTCTGTCCCTGGAGCTGCGCGATCTGCTGTCCTTTCGTGAACGACTCTGGCATCGGTTTGCCCGTCATGTCGGCGAGCTTCGGCTTGTAGTCGAACGTTTCGAGATGCGATGGGCCGCCAGCCTGATACAGGAAGATGACGCGCTTGGCCTTCGGCGCGAAGTCGAGCGGGTTCACGACCCCATGTGATGGCATGGCCGGCGCCTGCGGGGCCGCGAATACGCGGGGGCCGAGCAATGAGTTCAGCGCGACGACACCCAGCCCTGCCGCACCACGCCCGAGGAACGCCCTCCGATTCATTTCCCGTACAAATTTTTCGTTCATGGCGGTCAGTTTCTCGTAATCAACTCGTGCAGGTTCAGCACGGCCCTCGTGATCGTCGCCATCGCCGCGAGACGGACGGCGTTCACGTGGGGCGGCAGAGCCGTCTCGCCTTCGCGGAGGAACTCGCTCGCGATTGCCGGATCGGCGGCAAATCGTTTCAGGTTGCGTTCGTACAAGCGGCGCAGAATCGATCGCTCGTCAGCGGTCGGCGCGCGATTCAGCGCGCGACCGAATACCCAGGCGAGCTGGGCGTCAAAGCCTGGCAGGTTTGCCGGACCGCCACTGGCGGCGGCATTCTGCGCGAACACACGCGCCGCTTCGATGTAGATCGGATCGTTCAGCAGGTCCAGCGCCTGGAGTGGCGTGTTGGACGTGCTACGGCTCACCGTACACTCCTCGCGCGTCGGCGCGTCGAAGTTCAAGAGACTCGGATGCAAGTACGAACGCTGCCACGTCGTGTACATCCCTCGGCGATACAGATCCTCGCCGTAACTGGCCGAGTACTCGCGTTTCGGAAAGTTCAGCGCGGCAAGATAACCTGGTGGCTCGATCGGTCTCACGCTGGGACCTCCGAACCCGTCGCTGAGCAAGCCCGACGCCTGCAAGATGACGTCGCGCACGTTCTCGGCGTCAATGCGGAAGCGATTCTGGTGCGCGAGCAGGCGGTTCTCAGGATCCTCTTTCGTGTCTCCGAGCGACGATTGCCGATACGTGTGGCTCGTGACGATCAGCCGGACGATGTGTTTAACGTCCCAATTTTGCATGAACTCGGATGCGAGCCAATCGACAAGCTCGGGATGGGTCGGCCACTCGCCCTGCGATCCAAGATCGTCGATCACCTTCGAGAGGCCCGTCCCAAAGAACTCGCGCCACGTGCGGTTGACGAAGGTACGCGCCGTCAGCGGGTTGTCGCGCGAGACCAGCCAGTTCGCCAGATCGAGGCGCGTCGCGCGCTCGCCCTTTGTGTCGAGAGCGCCGAGGAACCGCGGAATGGCCGGCTCAACAATAGGTGACGAATCGTCCATCCAGTTGGCGCGGGGCAGGATGCGCGTGGGTGCCGGCTCCACCGACACCGTGGTCACCACGGAAGGAATCGACGCGTCGAGCAGGCCACGCTCGGTCTCCAGAAGCTGCACGTCCCGATAGAGATCCGCAAGGGCTGGATTCGAGAAGATCAAATACTCCCGCAGCGCGGTGCGTTCGACCTCATCGCGATCGTCGGCCGGCCTCCGCAGCGCTCTCATCACCTCTTCGGAAACGCCGCTGGCCCACGTCGTCCGGCCGCTGGCATCCCGGCTGCGCGCACGAGTGCCTGACGTTCCAGTCGGCGGCCACGCGAACGGGTCGGCGGCGAGTGCAAAGCGGAACCGCCCGATGACTGCGCGCCGCAGTTCCGAGTCGTGTCGCAGCGTCACGACAATCGTTGCGTCTGCGGTCGTGTTCAGCGCGTCAGCAAAGCGCAACGCGACAAACGGATTCCTCGCTTCCCCGAAACGAATGCCCCATGCGGTATTGACATCCCCGTCAATGGCGGCGAGCGGCGGCATCCCGGGATCGTTCGTCGCGGAGGTCGCCGGCGGCGTATCGTTGACCGTCGCCATCGTGAACGACAACCGCCGCGCCGGCTGACCGCGTTCCACGAGCTCGGCTTCCACTTCGCTCAGTAGAAACCTGTCGGCGCCGCGCGCGTAGCGGGCGCCCGGCAAGCTTTCATCTTGCACGACCTCGAGACCGAGTTGACCCCATACTCCAGCGCCCGGCTTCAACGTGACGACGTACGTCTCGCGATCGGGATTCGCACCGCTCGCCACGATGAGACCGTCGCCAGGTTTCTTGTCGGTTTTTAAACTGCCGTCGAGATAGAAATTGCTTTCGACGGGTTCCTTGTCGTAGATGGTAAGGGAGGCGCCGTTCAGCGCACGCGCGCCAATCGGGCGTTGCCACGTCCAGGCCAGCGCACCGGCCTGCCATCGCCGGTTCAAGTCGAGTTCAAGCGCCTCTTCGTCCGCTGCCCGCGTCCCGGCGGCTTCATCGAGGCGCGATCGTGCAGCCGCGAGCTTCGTGTCGAGCGCGGCGAGCGCAGCTTTCTGCGCGTCGGTCGGCAGGGCGAGTTTCGCGCCCCACGCGCGCGCACCGCGATCCGGCACGAGCCCAGTCTCCTGGATGTCGGCGAAGAAGGCCTTCATCGCGTAGAAATCTTTCGAGAGGAACGGATCGAAGCGGTGGTCATGGCA
Organism: Vicinamibacteria bacterium; assembly: GCA_031371345.1. Classification (GTDB taxonomy): domain Bacteria; phylum Acidobacteriota; class Vicinamibacteria; order Vicinamibacterales; family JAMQPK01; genus JAMQPK01. The sequence continues at coordinate 10,469 of JANMJM010000274.1, read as the reverse complement.
TTCGGCACAGCCGAGCGTGCTGCCCAACCACACGGCACTGAGCGTGCGCACGCGATCAGCGCCGTACTTCGCCAGGTACTCCTTGGGCTGAAGCCCGCCTTCGGCCGACGTGCGATTGAGACGGTTGTACGCCGACGCGACGCGTTGCTCGATCGTCGCGTTCGGCAGCAAATCTCCCGCGATCTGTTCGCGCGTGATTTCGTCGAACGGCCGGTTCTTCAGAAATGCCTGCAGCACGTAATCGCGGTACGGCCACGCAGGAATCGGATTGTCGCCGTGGAACCCGGCTGTGTCGCCGTAACGCACGGCGTCGAGCCAGTGCATGGTGCGCTGCTCGGCGTAGCGCGGCGACGACAGCAGCCGATCGACAAGCTTTTCGTACGCATCTGGCGACGTATCGGCCAGGAACGCGCGCGTCTCGTCTGAGGTTGGCAGCAGTCCGGTCACATCGAGGGTCACACGCCGTAGCAGCGTGCGTTTATCGGCCTCGTTCCCCGGCGTCAGCGCGTCGCGGTGCAGCCTTTCCTGGATGAAATTATCGATGGGGTTCTTGATTCGCGACACGTCCGCGACTGCAGGAACCATCGGACGCGTCACCGGTTGATATGACCAGTGCCCTTCGTACACGGCGCCGTCGGCGACCCACCGGCGAATGGTTTCTTTCTGCGCCTGCGTCAATGCCTTGTGCGCGGATGCCGGCGGCATGACGCTCGCGCCTTCGGCGAAAATGCGCGCGATGATCTGGCTTTTGTCTGGATCGCCGGGCACAATCGGCATGCGTCCGGAACGCGTGGGCTTGATCGCCTCTTCGCGAATATCGAGGCGCATGTCGGCCTTGCGCGCGATCCTGTCGGGGCCGTGGCAGCGGAAACACGTGTCCGACATGATCGGCCGAATGTCTCGGTTGAAGGTGGGGTGATCCGGCTCGGCCGCTGCCAGCACCCGGACCGCCGCGAGGCCGACCGCGACCAGACACAAAAGCTGACGCATCATGGGATGCTTATACACCCATCGCACTCACTTCGCGACGGCGTCATGGACGAGAGTCTTGAAACGCTGGCGCAGCGAGTCCGGATTGGCGGGCACGCTCTGCCACATCAGGACGGTGACCAGCTCTAGACCTGGATCGATCCAGAAGATCGTTCCGGCGCTGCCGTCCCATCCGTACTCTCCGCTATTCATCACCACGTTCACGTTCCCGAGACCCCACCCCATGGTGCCACCGCGGGCCTTGAGGATGGCGTCCGGCAATCCGTTGCTCACGATGCGATCGACGGTTGCCGCCTGCAGGAGTCGGTGGCCGTTGAGCTCTCCTCGATTGAGGAGCATCTGACAGAACCGAAGGAAATCCGGGACCGTCGACACAAGTCCGACGGCGCCTTCCTTCAGCGCCCCGCGCTCGGTAAATGGCACCGCCTCAATCTCGGTCGGCGTCAGACCGCCGCCCGGCGCAAGGGTATACACGGCCGCAAGCCGCGAGCGTTGCCGTGGGTTCACCCAGAACACCGTATCGCTCATCCCGAGAGGCTTGAACACCCGTTCGTTCAGGAACTCATCGAACGGCTTGCCCGACCAGATCTCGACCAGCCGGCCCAGCACAGTCGGTGATTCGCTGTAGCGGTAGCGCGTTCCGGGATCTTCCATCAGCGGCGCGCGAGCGATTTTCGTGATGAACTGCGGGAGAGAGTCCAATCGAGATCGGACCTGCGCTTTACGGTACTCCTCGGACGTTCGGTGATTCAGACCGGACGTGTGCAGCAATAGATCTTCCACATTGATTTCTCGCGCAGGGCGACGCGGCGCGGCCCCCGCCGCCGCCACCGTGACATCTTTGAACTCCGGGAGGTACTTCGAGACGGGATCGTCGAGCCGGAATCGTCCTTCTTCGTGCAGCATCATCACGGCCACGGCCGTGATCGGCTTGGTCATCGAGTAGATTCGGAACATCGAGGCATCGGTCATCGGCGTGTGCGCCTCGATATCCTGAAGACCGACGGCCGCGAGATACGCCAGCTTGCCCTTGCGTGCGACACCCGCCACGGCACCGGCGATCGTCTTCTCCGCGACGAACCGTTTGAGAAGCTCGGTCGCTTCGGAGAGTTTCGCCGGGGAAAGACCCGCGCCGTCGGGATCTACCGCGCCCGCCATTGCGACGAACAATGCGGTGACGATCAGAATGCTACGCATACATCGGCCGCTGGTCATTCAGCGCGAGCCACCCTCGAGCGATCCGGTAGACGAACCAGATTCCCACGATCGCCATCGGCAGCCACGCGATGAGGAGTCCGATGCCGAGCGTCAGCACGATGAAGCAGATGCAGAGGAAGATCCAGAGCAGCCCAAACCAGAACGTGCGGATCTGCCACCGAAAGTGGGACTCCAGCCACGTGCCGCGCACATCACGTCTTTTCACGTAGTTCAGAATGAGCGCGATAATCGACGGCCAACCGGTGAGGAAGGCGCCGACGACCGTTGCCGCACCAAGGATGCCGGTCAGCAGGCTGAACGCGTGCAGCGCGTAAATGAAATGTGTCCAGCTGACGAGGGAGTTCCTTGAACGTTCCATTTCCATTTACCGCCTCCTGCAACGCCGCGTGCACGTCAACTGACGACGAAATCCCATCCAAATCCAGGCTGGTCCGACGGACGCACGTAAATGCCCTCGGGCCCGCGTGTGATCATGTTGTCTTCTTCGAAACGCTCGTACACCTCGCGAGGGCCGCCCGGCGCCGGCATGAACAGTTCGGCCCATGGGCTGTTGGTCGTCGCCATGATGAAGTGCACGCTGTCCCTGCCCCCACCGCCGTGCGGGATCACGGAAACATCGTACGCCGCGGCCAGCGCGCCGATACGGCGAAGCTCCGTCAGTCCGCCTCACCAATGAATGTCGGGCTGCCAGATCGTCCGCACGCCATGCTCGAGCAGTTGCCGGAACCCATAGCGCGTGTATTCATGCTCGCCCGTGACGATTCGCGTGCTCTTGATGTGAGCCGCAAGCCTCCCGAATCCTTCGTAGTCGTGCGGCGGCAGGCACTCTTCCATCCAATACACACGATGCGGTTCCAGCATCTCGGCAATTTCGATCGTGTACGTTTCTGTCCAGGCCATCCAGCAATCGAGCATGATGTCCCCATCGGGCCCGAGCGCCTTGCGGGCGCGCTCGACGAGCGCGACGTTCTTGCGCATGCCTTCGCGCCCATCCGCGGGCCCGTATGGAATCGCCAGCTTCAGGCGCTTGTACCCGAACTCGACGTGCTGTTCGATATCGTTGCCGGTGCAGTAGGCGGGCAACCTGGGTTTGGTCTCGCCGCCAAGCAGTTTGTAGACGGGCATGTTGAGGGCTTTGCCGGCGATGTCCCATAACGCGAGATCAACGGCGCTAATCGCATTGATCGCCACCCCCATCCGCCCATACGACATCGTCGAGCGCCACATGATGTCCCAGAGACGCTCGACGTTCAGAGGGTCTTCCTTTATTAGTAGCTTGGCGAGGTGCTGTTCGATGACGTAACCGGCGCCGGGCCCGCCGCTCCCGTAGCCTTTGATCCCTTTGTCGGTACTCACCTCGACCGTCACGCTGGGCACTTTGCCCGGGTCCGGCAGAAACAGCGAGCGTGTGGCCTTGTACTCGGGATAGATCGACATCGGGTTGGCGACTTCTACTTCGTTGGTAGACCACGATCCCGGCGTCGGCTGATAGGCAGGCACGGGCCTGCGCGGCTTGGTTTGCACCAGTCGCACTCCTGTGATTTTCAGCTTGCTCTTCTCGTCTGCGAAAGGCGCTTGAGCATACGCAGAAGCTTCGAGGCTCGGCATGGCGGCCGCCAGAGGTGCTAGATTCAGGAATGTCCGACGATTCATATCGCCCTCCCCGTGCTTGCAAATGTCAGGTGTGAGGCGTTATACCTCATCCGGCATCCCGATGAAAAACATTGCGCGTCTCGCGTTCCTCTGCACGGCGCTGGTGGCCCCCGGCCAGATCTGGCTCGCCGGACAGGATCACACGTCGTGGAAAGACTATGGCGGCGGCGCCGATTCATCGCACTTCGTCGCGCTGGACCAAATCAACAAAGCGAACGTCAAAGACCTCGACGTCGCGTGGACCTACCTCACCGGCGACAATCGTTCCTACCTCTTTAATCCGGTCGTCGTCGGCAACGTGATGTACGTGCTGGCGAGGGACAGCTCGCTTGTCGCGCTCGACGCCACCACCGGAAAAGAAATCTGGATTCACGAAAATCTTCCGGGGTTGACGACGCGCGGCATCGCGTATTGGGAGAGCAAGGACCGCGGCGATCGGCGCCTGATCTTCACGATGAACAACTATCTCCAGGAAATCGACGCGCGATCGGGAAAATCGATCCTCACGTTCGGCAGCAACGGCCTCGTCAACCTCAGAGAAGGCCTCGGCCGCGATCCAGCAACCGTCGCCCGCATTCAGCCAAACAACCCGGGCCGCGTGTTCGAAAACCTGGTCATGCTGGGATCGTCACCCGGTGAAAGCTATCTTTCGCCACCCGGAGATATTCGCGCGTTCAACGTCATCACAGGAAAGCTGGCGTGGACGTTTCACACCATTCCGCATCCAGGCGAACCCGGCGACGACACGTGGCCGAAGGACGCGTGGAAATATTCGGGCGGCGCCAACACGTGGGGCGAAATCACCGTCGACGAGAAACGTGGCATCGCGTATTTCCCGACGGGTTCGCCCACCTACGACTACTACGGCGCCGATCGGATCGGCAGCAACCTGTACGCCAATTGCCTGCTGGCGCTCGATGCGCGAACGGGCAAGCGGCTCTGGCATTTCCAGATGGTGCACCACGACTTGTGGGACTACGACACGACGGCCGCGCCGCAACTCGTCACCGTGCGCCACGAAGGCAAGATGCTCGACGTCGTCAGCCAGTCCACCAAGCAGGGATTCATGTTCGTCTTCGATCGCGTCACGGGCAAGCCGCTGTGGCCCATCGAAGAGCGTCCGGTGCCGCAGAGCCACATGCCGGGCGAGCAAGCGTGGCCGACGCAGCCCTTCCCCACGGTTATCCCGCCGTTTGCTCGGCAGCGCATGACGGCGGACGATGTGAATCCGTACATCCTTTCAGCTGATGAACGCGCGGCGTGGAAGGACAGAATTTCAAAGATGCGCAACGAGGGGCTCTTCACGCCGCCAGGCTTGGAAGAAACGTTGTCGCTGCCGGGCGCGCGTGGAGGATCGAACTGGGGCACGGGTGCGGCCAATCCAGCGAAAGGATTGGTATATCTCACGACGCAAGACTGGCCGACGATCTACAAGCTCAGCCTCGAGGATCCGCTCGCCTCGCGATCTTCTGCGAGCGGCGGTCGCGCTGTCTACGAGGCGCGCTGCCTTGCGTGTCATTCCCTGGACGGCGCAGGCTCGGGAGTTGGACCGCCAGCGCTCGGCGGAATCAACACGAGGATTGCGTTCGGCGCATTTCGTCAGGTGGTGCTCACCGGTCGCGCCGAAATGCCGGCGTTCCCCGATCTGAACGGCTCGTCGCTGGACGAACTGTTTGCGTTCTTGAGCTCCGCGTCTGGCGCCAGCCGAGGAAGCGCGCCCGTCGCCGCTCGCTCGACCGGGCCGATCGTCGCTTCTGGAGGCGCACCGGGCGGACTCGAGATTCCGGCGGTTCAAGGTCGATACAGCCCGCTCGGCGGTCCCGACTATCCCGACGGCGCACTGGCGCCACCGAACCGCTATTACACGGACTGGGGACTCTATCCAAATCAGCCTTACGTGATCGGTCCGCCGTGGTCGGCGATCGTGGCCTACGATCTGAATCGCGGAACGATCAAATGGAGAGTTCCGCTGGGAGAAGATGCACGAGCGGCCGCCGAAGGTGCAAAAAATACCGGCGTCTTCATGGCCGAGCATCACGGCATGATCGTGACATCGACCGGCCTATTGTTTATCGCAACAACAGACGGCAAAGTTCGCGCACACGACGAAGAAACTGGCAAGGTGTTGTGGACGGCGACGCTGCCTGCGGGTTCCGAGGGTATGCCCGCGATGTACCAAGTGAACGGGCGGCAGTTTCTCGTGGTTCCCGCCTCATCAAAAATCAACTCGGGCGGCGGGCATCTCTCTGGTGCAGCGCGTGCGAGCGACGATCAGCCCGTGCAGTCGAGCTATGTGACATTCGCGCTGCCGCAGAGATCGAAGTAGTGACTCGACGAGCATTGTTCTTATTTCTGTTGCTGGCCGAGCTGAACTGGGTTCACCCGTTCGCTGCGGGTCAGCGCACCGGCCCCGACGCCCGCTCCGCCTTCGACGGCATCTGGAACTCCGGCACCGCCACTCCACTCGAACGTCCTCCGCATCTGAAGGACAAAGCGTTCTACACGCCCGAGGAAGCCGCAGAATTTGAACGGCAGGTCGCGGCGCGCAATCAGGAGCCTTCGCCCGAGGCCGCGTCGAAGAGCGTCGGCACTTACAATACGTTCTTCCGCGAGTTCGGCACTCGTGGCGTCAAGACACTCCGCACCTCGATTGTCACCGACCCGCCGGATGGGCGCATTCCCGCGCTCACGCCGGCCGCTGCCGCGACCAAGCGCCGCCGTCTGGACGAAATTAAAAACCTGGCGGCCGCGCAGCACGCGGGTCTTCAGGATCGGTGTCTGGCGTTCGTCACCGTCGGGCCGCCGATGCTTCCGTATTCGTACAACAGCAACTACCGGATCATGCTGACGAAAGACGCGGTCGTGGTGCACGCGGAGATGATCCACGACACCCGAATCATTCGCCTCGACGGCCGTCCGCATCTTTCACCTGCTATTCGGTTGTGGGCGGGCGATTCGATCGGTCGCTGGGAAGGCGCCGCGCTCGTGGTGGACACGACGAACTTTAACGACGGTGGCGGCATCTACGGCGACGCCGGCGGCAACTTCGGATGGGACCGCAATCTTCACCTGATCGAACGGTTCAGTCTTCTCGACGCCGATACGCTGCTCTACCGGTTTGAGATCGACGACCCCACAGCCTTCACGAAACCTTGGAAGGGTGAACTCACGATGGTGCGGTCGTCCGGACCGATCTACGAGTATGCCTGTCATGAAGGCAACTACTCGTTGCCGAACTTGCTGAACGGATACCGCGCCAGCGAGCGATAGAGCCATGGCGACTGCTTCACCTGATGAACTTCGGGATGTTCGAATTGCTGTTGATACGTACGGCGTTCGAGCCGTCCGCGTCCATCACGACGGTGCCAAAGAAGTCAGGCGTCGGCTCCGGATTGTCTTGGAGCAATAGATAGACGATCTTCGTCCCGACCCAATCAGGAATGATGGAGATCGGACCGGGAGCGGTGATGCGCGTCGGCGCACTGCCATCGAGTCGTACGCGCCACAAATCGTGAGCCGTGTTGACCGTCGCTGGGAAGTTGTGGGCGTTCGGGTTGGCCATACTGAACACCACTTCGGTGCCGTCCGGCGACAGCGTCGGATCGTGCACCGTACGCGTGGCATCTGTTGACTGGTACACGAGCCTCGGCGCATTTCCCGTGGGGGAATCCACCCAGATCTCGCTGTAGTCGTGGTCGGACGGGTTGATAAAGGTCGTGCGGTACGCAATGCGGCTCCCATCGGCCGCAACCGACACATCGGCTTCGCCACGGTCCGGTGTCCATGTCAGCCGTCGGACAAAGGTTCCGTCGTATCTCACTCGATACACGTCATTCGCAGCGGCGTTCGCGATGAGCTCCTCACGAACGACTGTGTTCTCGGCGTACGGCAGAACCTCGACGCCGGCGAAGTAGATGTTGCCGGAGAGATCCCAATCCACCCCACCGAGACCGGCATTATAAAAATACGGCAACAAGGCGACTTCCGTTCCGGCGGCCAGATCGAACAGCATGAGCTTGGAGTGGCCACCCTGCCAGTAGTTCGCCACAACCTTCGAACGGTCGGGCGAGAGCGACACGTGATCCCACGCCCGTCCCTGCTGAAATGTAACCTGCGTGATGTTCGCGCCCGCAGAGTCCATGCTGTAGATCATTTGGTTGGTGTGAAAGATGATCGTCGCGCTCGCAGGCACCGCTGCCAACTTCACCGCGGTCGGCCGTCGCTTTTGCGCCATCATCGGGATCGTGCTGCCAAGAACGCCAAGAACAATGACAAGAGAAAAGGTTTTCCGAGCGAGATTTGTCATGATGAGGGTCACCCATTCGCGTATGAAGAATGGTTAAAAGGGCGGGGAGCCGTTTCCTGAGTTATCGGCAGAAGCGACGCTGTTCTTGCGGAGCTAGGCGGGTGCGCTGGCGCGACCAGGCTTCGATCACGGTACTGTAAGGGTGCGGCAATTACTGTAACGGTCAACGTCTCGATTCGCGCCGGCGTGAACCGAGCAACCAGTCGCGCGCCGTCATCCAGACACGACGTGAGGCCGCTCCGGGATCATCGCTGCTCCAGCGCCCTTCGCACGCAGTGTCGGGTAGCTACTTTAAGCCGAGCTTCTTTCCCGCCGCGAGTAGACGGATCGATTCGCGAATGCGCCGCTCTCGCGTTTCCGGCCGTTTGGCCATGTGAATCCAGACTACGAAATTACGACGGTCAGTTCGCGCCAGCTCTCGAAAGAACGCCCACGCGTTGGAATTTGTCTTCAGCGCTTCAGCGATGTAGGCGGGTAGCGCGGGAATCACGGGCCGCGACGCGTAGGTGTTGTCCGTTGGTGCCGCAATCACACCGGCCGGCGCGAGCAAGCCGGCTGCTTTAAGCTCGGCCCAGCGTTTGCGGTTGATGTCTGACCACTTGCTCGTGGGTCTCCGAGGCGTGATCTTCAGCGCATACCGGTCGTCGTCGAGACGTTTCACGAGGCTGTCGATCCACCCGAAGCACAGGGCTTCGCGAACGATCTCTTCGTACGGGATGGACGCTACTCCCGTGTGGTCCTTGTAGCGCACGAGCCAAATGCCCGGGCTCGATGCATGATGCTTTCGCAGCCATGTCCGCCATTGTTCGCGATTCCGAACGTCTAACGTCCCAAGTTCTGACGCCATCTGTCTATTTGGCTCTGGCGAGCGAAGTCGCCGCTAGTCGCCACTAAAGTCGTCCTTCAATTTGCTACCTTCCTGATGGCGGTGCGATTAGAATCGCTCACTCTACACCCACCCCACACACTCTTGGAGGCGTAATGTTCAGCATTCGTGATTTCACGTCGAGGTCCGCGAGCACGCGGTACTTGTCAATGGTGCTTGCGTTCCTGATGGCCGGGACGGGAACCATTCCCGCAACCCTGGCGCCGCATGTCGTCTATGCAAACGATATTACGCCGCCACCGCCGCCTCCGCCTCAAACACCAATCATCGGGTTTATTGATACGCACTTTCACCAATTCTCGAATCTCGGTTTTGGCGGGTTCGAGGTATGGGGATCGCCCGTCGATCCCTCGCTCGATCCGAATGCGCCAGATGATGCGGCGCGCGCACGCGCGCTTCCAGACAGCGATTACATCTACGTGAAGGACGCTGACATCAATAACATCCACGCGATGCTCGGCGTGGCTGTAAAGGACACGCCGTTTGCGACCCACGGCAACTTTCCGAATTGCCCGACGTCGGACCCTTGCTACCGTGTGACGATTCACGGCACCGACGGCGCCGACGATTTGCTGAATACGGCGATCTCCGACGGGACTCACGACACGAACGGTTATCGCGCAAGTGGAAGCGATCCGGGGATGCAGTGGCCGACGTGGAATGCCGTGACGACGCAGCAGGCCTATTGGGAATGGCTGCAGCGCGCGCATCAGCACGGTTTGAAGATGATCACGATGACCGCCGTCAACAACGCGATGCTGTGCAACCTTGGCGTGGGCCTCTCCGCGTTCGGTTGCGGCGATGACGCAGCGGTAGTGAGGCAGATTCAGGGAGCGAAGGCCCTCGAAACTTACATCGATCAGAAGGCGGGTGGACCGGGTCAGGGCTTCTATCGAATCGTTTACAACAGCAGCCAAGCGCGCGAGGCAATTGAGCAGGGGAAGCTGGCGGTGATGCTCGGCGTGGAAGTGGATACACCGAAGGGGTGCACGAGCAATATGGACTGCTCGGAGCAGGTGGCGTCGCTGGTGCAGGGATATTACGACATGGGCGTGCGTTCGGTGTTTCCGGTGCACGTGATTGACAACGCGTTTGCGGGCACGGCACTGTACACGTCGCTCTTCGAGTTCAACAACTGGTTCGTAAATAACCACTCGTTCTGGGATGTGACCACCGCATGCGCCGTCGCCGGTGACTCGATGACGCTCTCTTGGCGGGACGGCATCAGAGATGTGTTTACGACGGAGTTGAAAGTGGCGCTGGTACTGTCGGTACCGGCGGCAATCGCGGCTATCGGAATAGCGATAGGGCTTGGGGGCGTCTTGTTAGGACCCGCCATAGCCGCATTGTCGCCCCTGATCGCTCCGCTGGCGGCAGCGCTGCCCATACTCGGTCTCGTGATTGCCGCAGCCGGGG
>JANMJM010000269.1:0-14907 GCA_031371345.1 Vicinamibacteria bacterium | reverse complement strand
GAATGCGCCTTGCTCGAAAGTTTTTTGCGCCGTAAGAGAGGCCGCTACCGCCTTCTCACGGCTGTGCACGAGAGCCGTAGCCTCGGTCGCGAGCACTTTCTTTGCGTCGTTGATCTCCGCACCTTGCAACGCGGCAAGCTTCGCGATCTCGAGATCTGGATTATTCGCGATCGCGCGACGAACGGCCTCGTCTACGGTCAATTGCAGCGAGGACTGCGCGAGCGCCGGCGACGAGAAAAGTAAGGCGGCCATGGCGAGATGAGTGACAAAACATTTGTTCATAACGCGACCGATCATAAACGGTTGCCACAGAATTTTCACAACCTCGACGCACGCTGATGACACCGAAGTGTCCGCGCGAGCGAACAACGGATTGCAAAGGCCCGCAAATTCATCACGATTCTACCGGCAGGATTTGTGCAAGCCGCAACAGTGCCAGCCCGCCTGCCTCGGATCGTCAAAGGCATACTTCTATGCGACGCAGAATTATCATCGCGGCGGCGGTCGTCGCCGTCATCGTCATCAACGTGTTTCATCCAGCCGACGCGCTCGCGCAACGGCGCGGCGGCGGTCCTCGCGGCGTCGTGTTTGTCGGCGGCTACTTCTACGACCCGTTCTTCGGGCCGTATCCATGGTGGGGCCCTGGCGCGTACCCGTATCCGTACTTTCCCGTGTACGACGAGCGCGCGCAGGTGCGCGTCATGGTGGCGCCCAGGGAAGCCGCGGTTTATGTCGACGGCTATTACGCCGGCATCGTGGACGATTTCGACGGCGTGCTGCAAAGCCTGCCGCTGTCGCCTGGCGGCCACGACATCACGGTGTATCTGGACGGCTATAAGACCGCCACCCAGCGCTTGTATCTGCCGCCACGCAAGAGCTACAAGCTGCGCTACACGCTGCAGCCGGTTGCCGCGGGCGAGAAGAGCGACATGCCGCCAGTCGCACCGCCGGTTCCACCGCCACCTCCCGGCAGCGCCATGATTCCACGGCCCCCGCTTTCGGGCGCGCCCATGACATCGGTTGCCGTTCCATCACCGTCGGGATTCGGCACGCTCGCGTTGCGTGTGCAGCCTGGGGACGCCGACATTCTGATCGACGGGGAACGATGGAATCCATCGGCGCCCGGCGAACGTTTGATCGTGCAGTTAGCCGGCGGCGCGCATCACATCGAGATTCGCAAATCCGGATACAGAAGCTTTGCCACCGACATCACTGTTCAGCCTGGCGAAGCCACGCCGCTGAACGTCAGCCTCTCTTCGCAATAACGCCCGAAAGGATTTGACGTGACATTCAATATCGTCTGGACTTCCACGCTCGTGGCAATTGCCGCCCTTGCCGCCGCGCCGAGCGTCGCATCGGCTCAAACCACTCCGCCTTCGGCGGTGAATCAGGGCGGACCGATGGCGATCGAAGCGGTCGAGCCGCATTACGCCATCGCGCCCGAATACAAAGTCTCGAACTTCGACGGCACGACCGCACAGCTCGTCGGCGCACACGCCGGCGTGTTCGTCACCAGGACGATCCTGATTGGTGGCGGCCTCTACACGATGACAAATGGATCAGATCGCCGCGGACTCACCTACGGCGGCGCGGTGATCGGGTGGCAGCCCTGGAGCAGCAGCCGTGTCGGCCTGAATTTCCGTGGACTCGTGGGAATCGGCCGCGGTACGACGACCGAAACGATCACGCTCACGGCGCGCGATCGACGGGGCGTCGTTGAAGCGACGAGAGAAGCGACCCGCTGGACGACAAACGATCTGTTCGTGGCAGAACCGCAGGTCGACTTGCTCATCGGCCTGACGAAGCGTCTGCATCTGGATATCGGAGGCGGCTACAGGTTCGCCAGCGCCGAGCGAATTGACCGCAATCGCTTCAGCGGGGCGAGCGGCGCCGTTGCGCTACGGATCGGATCGGCGCAGTAGCTGATACGATGCCGGCGTGCGCCTGCATTCGTTGAACGTCGGGCGGCCGCGCGAGATTCAAGACGCGCAGCCATGGACAACTGCATTCCACAAAACACCGGTGGCAACGCCGGTGTTCCTCTCCTTCGAAAATCTCGAAGGCGATCGGCAAGCCGATTTGACCGTGCACGGCGGGCCCGACAAAGCGGTGTGCGTCTACGCCGTCGATCATTATCCGATCTGGCGGAAACAAATCGGCATCGAGACATGCGGGCCTGGATGGTTTGGCGAGAACTTTTCCATCGAAGGACAAAATGAAAAGACGACCGCCATCGGCGACATCTATCGAATTGGCGGCGCGCTCGTCCAGGTGTCGCAGCCCCGCGCGCCCTGCTGGAAGCTCGGCAAACGCTGGTCCCGCGCCGACATGCCGAAACTGGTCGTGCACAGCGGACTGACCGGTTGGTACCTCCGCGTGATGGAGGAGGGTCTCGTCGCTGCTGGCCAGGAGCTTGCGCTCGTCGATCGCCCCTTTCCACAGTGGACAATCGAGGCAGTGAACGACGCCGCCTATAGCCGTGGCGGGCGTACGGACCCTGCCATCGCTCGCGGCCTGGCCGACTGCCCCGCCCTGGCGGAAGGCTGGCGCGAAGGCTTCCGGTCTGCGGCTCGGTAGCCATCCAGCCGATATCTAAGACGGGGGGCTCAATACAGGTGCAGGCGACGTTTCGACGGGGGACTGAAGAACTGACGTTGCTGCTGCGACAGGAAATCGCCACTGGCGAGTACGTCATCGTGTCGGTCCTTCCGACTGGAAAGGAACAAGCCGAGCGGTTCGGCAACGAGGAGCAGGCAATCGCCTACTTCAAGTTCATGGAAGATCGCCTGCGCGCGCAACAGTGGCGCTATGCCAACGCGTCTGAGCCGCAGAAGGCTCAAACTCCAACCCAGCCGCCGACTCCACCCGCACTAGAGGAACCGCGGTCCGCCTCCGGCGTCGAAGCCCGCGACATTGACGAAGACTCGGCACGGTACGTCCTGGGACGCCCTCTGTCCTGTCCGCATTGCCACGAATGGATCCGCGAGATCCACATCGTGCGCCTGACGCGCGAACATGTGCCGTTTACCTCGACGCTGCCGCGGAGCGGCCGCGCGCTGGTCTGTCCCTCGTGCGAAGGTCTGTTGTCTGCCGAGCTCTCGAGGTTTAACTAGCTATCTGACCTGTTCGACGGCGTCCGAGCCACTTGCCTGCGTCACCGCGACCGCATCCCAATAATATTTCTCGAATCGTCCGGCGTAATCCGGATGCCGGACGACGTGAAAGTTTTTGGGTTTGCCTTCTTCGGCAAATGTCAGAAGGCCGGCGAAGCGCAGATCGGTGAGGATGAAGTTCAGATCGCGCACGGCGTCTTTCGACAGCGGTTTGCGCGTAAGGTCGAAGGCCCATCCGAAGGTGTGCATCGGCAGCGTCGCCTCGGGCTTCGGCGAATCGCTGTCGAGCGGCCTGACCATGCTGCCGGTCTCGAATCCTTTGTATCGTGTCCCCTGCAGGCACTGGAGCTGATCGGCCACAAACAGCAGACATCCAATCGTCGATCGCTCCGCGGCGAGCGGCCATGCGGCGGCTGTGCCTGCGCGCACTCCGCGCCGGGCGGCAATCGCCGGGAGCGCGACAATCCGTTGCCCCATCTCGGCATCGATGTCTTTCAACCGGTTCAACGTCAGCTCGGCCACCTGCGTGTCGCTCGCGTAGCTTCGCTGGAGATTCGACAGCGTCGTCTGCCCGAAGCGGCCAACGTAGCTGGACGCAAGCGCCGTGTATGCCGGCCGCGAGGTCCTGTAGATCTCGAGCAACCGCATCGCCTGCTGCACGCGGAAATAATACGTCGGAGAAAAATCGACGCGGTTCAGGTGCTCGATCTGCTTGTACACTTCCGCGCGGAAGTACGGCGTGTTGGTCCAGAAGAGCTCGGGGTAGGTCAGCCCGGAATCACGCATCACCGCCGGCATGTCGTTCGCGTTCACTTTGCGACCGAAGTAGGCCGACAGCAGCTTCGCCATGCGGCCCGCGCCCATGTGATACTCCGCAATCGCGAAGTCGAGTCTGCCGCCGAGCCACGAGCGGCGGCTCTTCACGCGACGAGCCATCGCCATGATGGCGCGCTCCGGGTCGAACCGCTCGTCGATGGTGCGATACACCTTCACCTGTTTGGTTTTGGTAATCGTCCGCCGCTTCGCGCCTTTCCCGACCTGTTTCGTTGTCGTGACTTCCGTCGTGCCGGTTTGGATTTTTTTTCCGACGATGAGGCCCATTTCTTTTGCGGATGATTTGGTGAGCTGGGCGATGCCCGAAGGGCCCGTGGGGCTTTTGGCGAGCGGCTCTCCATAGCTCTCGATGAAGATCATGCCCGCAAGCACCATCGGATCGAGATCGTTCTGCTCGGCGGCGGCCTGGATGCTTTTCCAGACCTGTCCGTCGAAAATGCGCGACGGTGCCGTCGCCGCCTGTGGAAAGCGCAGCAGGTAGAAATTCGTCGTCTCTTCCAGACGGCGTGAGCGCGACGCGATCAATTCAGGAGTGAGATTCTCCCTGTCCTTGCCAAGGCCTCTGAGGTCGACAACAGCGTCGGCCGGTGATTCCGGTTTCGATGTGCTGGAAGGCCCCGTGGCAAAGACTGAGGGAGCCTGGATGAGGCTCGCGAGCATCACCCAGAACAACAGTCTTTTCATTGTCGTCTGGTCCTTGCTGAGGGAACTAATTTCGATAGTAGCACGGCCTATCGACCGATCCAATACGTCATCTTGACGAGAAAGATGTCATTGGCCGGCGCGGAGAAGAGTGCCGCGGCATCGCGCTCGAAACGAAATTGCCCGGGATGGCTCGAGTCTTCACGTTGCTGCGTCCACACCGCGTACAGCGTCGAGCCGGGTGTAAATTCCCAGCGGAACACCGCGTTCACTTTCAGCGACTTGAAATTGAAGTCGGGATTGTCGAATGCGGCCGAACCGTCGCTCGCGACATATCGTGCGAAGTCAAATGTGCGCGGTGCGGCAAGCGCCGTGAAACTGCCGTAGTCGCCGGTTGAGAGCAGCGGCTGCATAAACATATGCAGCGAGGCGCGCGGCGTCACAATGTAATTGATGCGCGTCGTCAGGGTGAGCTGCGTCTGAACGATCGGGGCAAATACGTAGCGCTTACCGAACGTCGTGGTCGCGAGCGCGTCGGCGCGCTCCCCGATGTACTGCGCGGGCACACGCGATATGTTCCACTCCGGCCCGGTTGAAATCGTCAGCGATGGCAAGGCTTTCAGACTGACGGTGATGCCGCTGCTTCTCCCCCACCCGCCAGATTCATTGCGGTCGGCCCCACCGGACACGTTCAACGACACCACCTTTCTCGAGTCGGTGCCGAACCCGGCGTTTCCGAAACCACCACGAGGGCTCACCGCCTCCGGTCCGCCGCGCGTCAGCCGGTCGTCGAGCGTCCGTCCGAAATACGCGCCGCACCCGCGCACGAACCAGTAGTTCTTGAGCTGTGCGTTGGAGCACCCGAACCACAAGTCGCTCTGCTTCTCTCGATTGAAGTTCCAAGACCAGGCCTTCGCAATCCACGCACCAGCCGACCGTGTCCAGCGGGTCGTTTTATTGTTCTGCCACATCAGCACAGCATGGCCGCCGAACCGATCGCCGTTGCTATGAAACCCGAGGTCGTTCGATTCAAAACCCGGGCTGACGCCCCAGAACGCGGTATTGACGCGCCAGACACCTTCATTGCGGTTCAGGAAAACGCGGCCGGTGTAGCCGCCAAGCGACCGTCGCCCGGGATCGACCGGCCCGCGTGCATCGGGTCGCTGGTAGTACCGTTGCGGCGCGCGCTGCAGGTTCGCGATCGCCGATTGGCTTCCGCTGACCCGGCTTCCCGATAACTTTCCGGTGACCACCCAGACCTTCTTGCGATCGAAAAAATAAAACGCGTCGCCGCCGAACACGAACGCGCGACGGAGGAGTTGGTCGCGAAGCTGACCTGCCTCTAACGCGCGCACGACCGACGTCGTGAGCACGCCGGCGCCGCCGCGGCTGAAGTCGCGCTGCAAACGGCCCACGAAGTAGTTCGTGCGCGGCTCGACGGCCGTGCGGCTGCGTTCGACGCCGCTCACCACGCGCGCGTGTTCTCCGCCGGTGAGCGCGTCGAGTATCCCGATCGTCCAGCCACGAGCGGTCTTCCCGGTCAGCTTCCCGGCGCCGATGATCGTCGTCGAACGAGGCGCATCGACAAAGTCGCCGGCGGCATGCCCTTGCGGGGCACGCCCGATGCGCCGCGAATAAAAAATCGACGGATCGGACATATTGAAGCCAAAGAAGTTATTCGACCCGCCCATACCGAAGTTATTGAAGATGTCGGCGCCTTCGATGAAGAACCGCCGCTTCTCGTCGAAGAAGGTCTCGAACGCCGAGAGATTGACAACCGCCGGATCCACTTCCGCCTGGCCGAAGTCGGGGTTGATGGTCGCGTCGAGCGTCAGGCCGCCCACGACGCGTGCTTTCATGTCGAGACCGACCGAGCCGAACAGTCTCGAGCCATCGTTGAAGGGATCGCCGGCCTTGCCCGGTTGCACGTACTCTTGTCTCATGGCGCTGTAGGGCGCGAGCTCGAAGTGCCGCGACGAGCGAATGCCGTCGAGGCCAACCAGCGGAATCATCCGCGACGCGAGACCGCTCTCATTCTTTGGCACCAGCTCGAGCCACGAGGTTTCGTTCCTGCGCTTGATGAACCGCGCCACGTTCAGGCCCCACGTCTGCGTGTCGGAGGCGTTGAACCGCAGCTGCGAGTACGGAATCCGCAGCTCCGCCGACCATCCCTGGGCGTCGATCGCGACCGCGGAGGCCCACACGGCGTCCCACGAGCTGTCTTCGAACGTGTCGTTCGAGATCACCGCATCACGCTGCACGCCCGCAGCGCTGATCCAGAATTCCACACCGGTCCGGCGATCGTGCCGGGGATCGAGAAAGATCATTAAACGATCGGCGTCGGTGTCGTAATCGTCACGGCTTCCCAACCGCCGGCCGATTTTCGTCGGCTCGCTGTCGTGCATTTTCGCGCCGATGTAGAGCGCGTCGGCGTCGTACATGATGCGGACTTCCGTCCGCTCGGTTGCTGCGTTCCCTTCGTCGGGATCTCGTTGCGTGAAATGGTCGGCGACCTCGGCGTGGGACCACGCTTCTTCGGAAAGCCGACCGTCGATCACGAACGCATCGGCGGTGCGGACGGCGCGTACGGTTTGCTGCGCGGACGCGGGGACGGCAAGATAAACAAGGAGCGCGAGGACGGCGAGGGCCTTGGTCATCACGACGAAGTGACAAGGCCTGCTCGCTCGCAGCGTATCTGGAAACGGCAGGACTCCGCGTTCAACATAACCAAGTTTTCGATAGAACGGCGGCAGCTCGTCGCGCAGATTCACGATGTGAATGTCCATGTGATGGCAGCCGCGCTCGCGCGCGCGCGCTTCCGCCGCCTCGATGAGCAGCCGGCCGAAGCCCTGTCCCTGACGCGACGGTTCGATCGACAGCATCCCGAAGTACGCGCGTCCGTCTGGACGGGTCGTGACGTAGACGCAACCGGCAAGACCTGCGGCATCCTCATACAGCAGGAATTCCCCGGCACGCATCATCTCGAGAATTTCGCCTGCGCTCGTGCGGTCACCAATCTTGAAGAAGGCCTCGACTTGAAACGCCACGTTGACCAGCACGGCAATCGCCGGCACGTCGTCGGTGGATGCGGCTCGCATCATTTGATATTGCTCGGCGGCGGCAGCGAACGCGAGTCGATGTTTTCTTCGCTCTCGACTCGAAAGCGCCGATAGTTCGTGTAAGTCGCCTCGCCATTCTGCAGAGGCCTTCCGAACGCTTCGTCGTAGCGCTCCGTCATCGTGTCGGGCAGCCAGAGATCGACCTCAGGGACATATTTGAATCTGAGGCTGACGAGTCCCCTGATGATGCGTCCGCCACCACCGCCAAGGGCGGTGAATTGAACCGCCACGTCGGCGCGGAGCAGGCGCCCCGATGACGGATCGACCCACATCTCTCCCGATGCAGGCAAATCGCCGTCGCTGCTTGTGCTGATGACCGTGGGCCTGCCGCGCTCGACGAACGCCACCCGCCACGCGCGAATGCCAGCGGCCGAGCCCTCGCCGGCTTTCGAGAATCGGAAGGCGGAATAGTGGCGGGGATCGAGCAGCTCGAGCACGAGCGCCGGGTTGTTGATGGTGCGCTGCACCGCTCCGATGTTGAACCGCGCGGTCTCAGCGACGATGCCGGATGCCAGCCTCGAGACCGACGAACTGAACCCTTTGGTTGACGAGGCGGTGTCGAACACTTCGGCGAGTCTGGTCTCGCGATCGGGTACCAGCTTTCCGTCGACGCGGACCACGTCCCGCAGTCCCAGCCAGAGCACACCGCTTCCCGGCAGCCGGACAATCCCGAATTCCGAGTCGAGAATGGTGGTGCGCCGGCCGGCGAATTGCGTGTAATGCTCGGCGGCGATTGTGGCGGCGTATTCTTGCGCGTAGGCCCGCATGTAGTCGGCGAGCCGCCCCACCACCTCGTCGAGCGACGGGGTGGTCTGAGAGACGGCCGTCGCAGACAGGGTCAGCAACAGGCCAATGGCCGCCGAAACCGTGCGAGCCATGTGGAGATTCTAGCGAGATTTCAGCTGGATTTGCGCGATTCGAGGGTGATCAATGCGCGGTCGAGCGCCTGATGCAGCATCTCGCGCCCGATGGGCTTGGGGACGAAATCCACGGCGCCCAGTTTACGCAATTCCATCAGGGTGTTGATGTCTTGCGCGCCGCTGACGGCCACGAAAATCATCTGCGGCCACAGCTCGAGAATTTGACGGAACAGCCAGACGCCGTCGTGCACCGGCATGATGATGTCGCACAGCACGATGTCCGGGCGCCACTGCTTCATTTCTTCGAGCGCCGCTTCGGCGGTAGGAGCGACCGTCACCTGGTGGCCCCATTTCTGGAGCCGCCTCGAGAGGATCTCCCTTACGGATGCTTCGTCGTCTACAACCAAAATGCGGGCCATCAAGCGATCATTTTGGCAATGCTAGCATCTATTTGCACGCAATCCAGTCGGCGAAACTCCTACATGAGCGCCTTACGCATGTAGAACTGCTTGTGCCCCGGCGGATAATCGTCGCGGACCGCCCACACGCGATACCCTTCCTTTTCGTAGAACGGCCGCGCCTGAAAATCGAGCGTGTCGAGTGCGGCATGACGGCATCCGAGGCGACGCGCCTCCCCCTCGGCCGCACGCAGCAGCTGTCTCCCGATGCCGTGCTGGCGATGCTGTTGTGAAATCCACAACTGCTGAACGTACAGCCATTTCCACGCCGGACGGATTTCGCCGGCCAGTCCGCCGACGATGGCGCCGCGGTCGTCGCGTGCGGCAATTGTGATGGGCAGGATTTCGTAGGGCTGCGACGCGGCGCTGTTAAAGGCGATGAGCCCATCGGCGACTGCGCGCCGAACTTCGCTTATACGCTCCTGCCGGGTTTCGAGCGCGATGGTGACGGGCGATTCGCCGGGCATGGCAAACGAGCGTAGCATACGACCGTGCGCTGTCGTCCCGGTCCACTGCTCATTGTGGCCGCCCTCGCGGGCACCGTACTCGCGGCGCAAAATCGCTCGATTCTGCCGGACGCGCGTTTCCGATCGGGCATCGATCTCGTCACCGTCACCGCCTCCGTCGTCGACAAGGACGGACACCCTGTGCCGGGCCTTCCGGTTGACGCCTTCGTGCTTTACGAGGACGGCGACCCACAGTCGATCACGCAATTCATGAGCGAGCGGGTGCCCATCAGCCTCGCCGTGCTGCTCGATGTGAGCGATAGCATGTTCGGTCAACGGCTTCTGGACGCGCGCGCCGCTGTCGAACGCTTCTTGTTCGAGCTCCTGTCTCCAGAGGACGAATTTGCCGTCTTCGCGTTCAATCACGAAACGCGCCCGTTAACCGCGTGGACGCAGACACCGGACGTGGTGCGAAGGGCGTTCGAACCGCTACGCGCGTCTGGCGCAACGGCGATGTACGACGCGCTGCTGTCGTCGCTGCCGATGATGGCCAACCGGTCACGACAGCGCGCCGGCATCATTGTGATCTCGGACGGCGCCGACACGGCGAGCGATGCCACGATTCGCGACGTCCGGCTCGCACTGTTGCAGAGTGATGCGTTCGTCTATGCGATCGCGATCGACCCTCCGGCGCAACGCGCGATCAACCGCGCGGTGAACCCGTCGGCGCTGAATGAAATCACCGACGGCAGCGGCGGGCATACGGAGCTGGTGCACTCAACCGCCGATCTCCAATCGGCGACCGCCATCATTGCCGATGAACTGAATAAGCAATATGTGCTGGCCTACAGCTCCGCACGCGCGACGGACGGGAAATTCCATAGCCTCCGTGTCCGAACCCGCGACACGACATACCGCGTGCGGGCGAGGAACGGTTACATTGCGTCAACACGGAACAGAAGCCGCTGACCGTGTTCCATTCGGGCACGGGCGTTCCAAAATAGCACTCCTCCTCTTATTTGCTTTATACACAGTCTGTTAGCGTTCTACTGTGTAAAAAGTGTGTCTCGAAAGCACGTAAGAGAGACCCTCACATGAACCGCTACCACCCATTAAGTGCTTTATTGTCAGTAATTAGTGCCGATCACCGAAACGGCAGGCAACTTGCCACTGAAGCGGGCCAGGAGACTTTGTGCTGAACGCACCCGACACGGCCTATCCATCGGCGTTCATCGTCGCGAGCGCGGCCTTCGCGGATGCCTTGCGCAAGCGGCTCGGCGACGATCCGACAATCGTCGTGTATGCCGAGTCGGAATCTCTCGACGCGCTGCGCATGATACTCGCGCGGCCGCCGAAGATTCTGGCTCTCGATGCCGGAGTGGTGCGCACTTCGCGGGGGGCGCTGCTCGTCTCGCGGTTGAAGGAGCATGCTGTCGACCTGCGCGTGCTCACCAATGACGAGTCGAACGTACCAATGCTGCTGTCGCAGCCCGGTGTTCCGCTACAGGCGGCGTCGGAGCCACTCGAAGGATGCGGCACGCGGGCGGCGCGCCGTTTTCCCATGACCAACAAGGTCGTGGTGATCGACGGCGAGCGAAGCCAGCTCGTGAACCTGTCGACCAGCGGCGCGCAGGTTGTGCTGCCCGCGCGCGTCCAGCCGAGACAAACGATCCGCTTCATCCTGGTGGACGAGGCGGGTGAAACGCGGTTCCGCGGGCAAATCGCGTGGTCGTCGGCCGAACTTGGCGCCTCGGCGGTGCGATACCGCGCGGGCATCGCGTTCACCGATCCCGATACGCAGATTCTCGAAGTGTTCTGCCATCGGCATGGCCGGAAATAAACGCCTGCCTCAAGTACTGCCATGCTCTGGACCTACAACCGCGCTGGCCTTCAAACGAGCTATGAAGTTTGCCAGTCGGCGGAGGGTTCGGGCTACGAACTGAAGCGCAGGTTTGAAGACGGCCGTGAAGAGTTCGAGCGCTTCAACACCATCGAGCAACTGAATCAGCGCATCGCGAAGATCGAAAAAGAACTGCTGGTCGACGGCTGGAGCCTCGCCGGCACCGCTCGGCGATAAGCTCTCCCCACGCGGTAGAATCCATTTGATTGCACAATCCCCTGACCGCGTATCGCGAGCGGCTGGCGGCGCGTCAACGCGAGCACGAGCGCCTCGGCCGGCTCGATGCGCGGATTGCGTACGTGCGCCTCGCCACTGTCGGCCTGACGATCGTCATCGCGGTGCTGTCGTTCAAGCTGGCACTCCTTTCCCGCTGGTGGCTGCCTGGTCCCGTCCTGATGTTTCTCCTGGCGGCGATCTGGCACGACCGCGTGCTGCGCGCGAAAAGGGCGGCGGCCAAGGCGTGCCTCTTTTACGCTCACCGCATCGCGCGCGTTGAAGATCGCTGGATCGGAACCGGCAGCCAAGGCCAGCGGTTCGTCGACGAACATCACCCATACGCCAACGATCTGGATCTCTTCGGATCGGGATCGCTCTTCGAACTGCTGTCGCTTGCCCGCACGCACGTCGGCGAGAGCACACTCGCGACATGGTTGAAGGCGCCGGCACCGGTTGCTGCCGTGCGGTTACGCCAGCAGGCCGTCTCCGAGCTTCGCGACCAGCTCGATTTTCGCGAAGCGATGGCGACGGCAGGGAGCGACGTCGGCGAGCTCGATACCGTCGCGCTCGGCACGTGGATGGCGCGAACGCCGGCGGCGATCGGTCAACTCGCTCGACTGGCAGCGGTCGTCCTCGCGCTCGCGATCGTTGGCACAGTCTGGTGGTGGGCTGTCGGCGGTCCGGTCGTGCCGATGCTCGTCGTGCTCGTTATTAAAGCGACGTTCACGAAGGTGTTTCGCTCGCGCGTCTCGGCCGTGATCGATGCGGTCGAAGAACCGATCCGGCAACTCGACATCTTGTCCGACGCGCTGACACAGATCGAACAGCTGCGTCCGGAATCGCCGGGGCTCGCCGCTTTGCGCCGTGAGCTCGTGCACGGCGGCATCCTGCCGTCGCGCGCCATCACACGCCTCCACCGCCTTGCCGACCTGCTCGATTGGCAGCGCAATGCGTTCTTCGCTCCCATTGGCGCCACCCTGTCGTGGTCGATGCACATCGCCGCCGCCATTGCGCGCTGGCGACGCGATTTCGGCGCGGACGTACCGGCGTGGCTCTCAATCCTCGGCGAGTACGAAGCGTTGAACTCAATCGCCGCCTACGCCTACGAGCATCCCGGTGATCCGTTTCCCGATTTTCTCGAAGATGCCGCGGCGGCAACGTTCGACGGCAGCGGACTCGGTCATCCGCTCGTTCCCGCCGCGCACATGGTCAGGAATGATGTACGCCTCGCCCCCGACGTACGGCTGCTCATCGTCAGCGGATCGAACATGTCCGGGAAGAGCACGCTGCTGCGCACAGTCGGCATCAATGTCGTGATGGCGATGACCGGAGCGCCTGTCCGGGCGGCGAAGCTTTCGCTGACGCCCCTCGCCGTGGGCGCGACGTTACATATTCAGGATTCGCTTCAGGCGGGACGCTCGCGGTTCTTTACCGAGATTACCCGTGTGCGCCAGATTGCCGATTTTGCAGGACGCGAGCCGCAGCTGTTGTTTCTCCTGGACGAGCTCTTCCAGGGGACCAATTCACACGATCGCAAAGTGGGCGCGACGGGCGTCCTGCGAAACCTGGTCGGCCACGGCGCTATCGGACTTATTACGACGCACGATATGGCGCTGATTTCAATGGCCGACGACCTCGAGGGACGCGCCACAAATGTGCATTTCCAGGACGAATTCCGCGGCGATGAGATGGTCTTTGACTACAAAATGCGCCCAGGACCGGTGGCGCACAGTAATGCGCTCGCCCTGATGCGCGCCGTCGGGCTCTCTGGCCTAGACGAGCTTTCTGTCCGATAAGACAGGCACTATGAATGACCCTAAAACTCAGACAGCCGACGAACGCCGTGTCGCGGCATGGATTGGCAAGGCCGTGCGCGTCGAAGGCAAAGTCATCAGTAGCGAAGACCTCACCATTGACGGCGATGTCGAAGGCTCGATTGAGGTCGGCGACCGTAACCTCACCATCGGGGTGGGAGCCGCGGTCAAGGCCGACCTGCTCGGCCGATCGATCATCATCAGTGGATCGGTGAAGGGCGATGTCCGGGCGGTGGAAAAGGTCGAGCTACACTCGTCGGGCTCGGTCGAAGGCGACATCACGGCGCCCCGGTACGCGATGGCCGATGGCGCGACCGTGACCGGGAAAGTGAAGGCAGGCCCGTAAGCGCTGCAACTTTTCGCCCGCCAATCTCGTCCAACGGGCATGACAAAACTTCTCTCTTCGCTCGCCTTGGCTGCGGCCCTGGTTTTATCGGCCGCCTGCGATGTCGTCGAGCTCGCGGCACAGGGGGAGACCGGCAGCTTCGACCGAACATTACCTGTCAGCGGACCCGTGGTCGTCGAGGTACGGACCGGTTCGGGAGATATTCACATCAAGACAGGGCCTGCCGACACTGTTCGCGTTGTGGGCCGGGTCCACGCCCGGGGGATCGCCCTGAGCGAGTCGGCGGCCTCTCGAGTCAGCGCCATTGAAAAGGCGCCGCCGATCGAGCAGGCCGGCACGACGATTCGCATTGGCCAGCGCGGCAACGACCCCGTCTATCAAAACGTCAGCATCAGCTACGAAATTACCGTCCCTGCCAACACGCAGATTCAATCGGCAACGGGATCGGGCGATCTCACGATTGGTAATGTGCGCGGATCCATCACGGCGCACACCGGGTCCGGCAATATTGACATCGCGGAAACAGGCGGCGACGTGCAGGCGCAGACCGGAAGCGGCGACATTCACGCACGCGCGGTGGGTGGCGCGATTCGGGCGCACACCGGCAGCGGCGATATCGAAATACGGCAGACGGCGCGTGCCGATGCCGAGATGCAGACGGGCTCGGGAGATGTGCAACTGATTCTGGCGGACAACGCGGCGTTCGATCTCGTCGCGCGCACGGGATCGGGCGCGATTCACGTGACGCAACCAATCGCGACGCGCGTGCAATCACGCAATCGCCTCGAGGGCACCGTCCGCGGCGGCGGCGGCCGCGTGAGCGTACATACCGGCTCGGGATCGATCACGATCCGGTAACGAACGGCACGTCCCTTGCGACTGAGATCCCCATGACAAAACTCGCTACCGGAATGTTGCTTGGATTCGGAGCTGCAATCGCGGGATGGTGGTATTACGGCAAGCCCGACACGATGAGGTCGCAGACGGATCGCGGCGAAGTGATTTTTAGCAATACACCGCTGGTGTAGGAGAGGGGCGGCGCTAACGCGCCGCCCTCCTTACCGTAATCTCGAAGTCTCGGCCCGAGTCGAGGTCGCCGTTGTTGATCTTCGTGTCGTCGGGCTGTTTCGACACCGTCTCTGCGTCGCGCACTTCGACG
>JANMJM010000267.1:0-25064 GCA_031371345.1 Vicinamibacteria bacterium | reverse complement strand
GCGGATCGTGCACGAAGCGATCGACGCCGGCGTCAACTTCCTCGACAATGCGTGGGAATATCACAGGGGCGAGAGCGAGAAGCTGATGGGACGCGCGATTGCCGATCGACGCGACTCGGTGTTCCTGATGACGAAGGTCTGCACGCACGGCCGCGACGCGAGGGTGGCGCTGCGCCAGCTCGAAGAGTCGCTGAGGCGGCTGAGAACCGATCATCTCGACCTGTGGCAAATCCACGAGTGCGTCTACTACAACGACCCCGAGCGCCATTTCGCCAAGGGTGGGGTCGTCGAGGCGCTCGAGCGGGCCAAAGCTCAGGGCAAAGTGCGATACGTCGGTTTCACGGGCCACAAAGATCCGGATATCCACCTGCGGATGCTGTCGTTCGATTTCCCGTTCGATGCCTGCCAGCTTCCGCTGAACGGCTTCGACGCAGGCTTCCGCAGTTTCCAGACGCGCGTGCTTCCCGCACTCGCGCGCCGAAAGATCGCCGCCATCGGCATGAAGAGCCTCGGCGGCGACGGCCGCGTCATCAAGAAGAAGGCGGCAGCCGTCGAAGACGCACTGCGCTACGCGATGAGCCTTCCGGTGTGCACGACGATTTCAGGCATCGATTCGCTGAAGGTGCTGCGTCAGAACCTGAAGATCGCTCGCGACTTTTCGCCGATGGACGCCGACGAGCGACAACGCTACGAGCGAAGCCTCGCCTCGTGCGCGCACGACGGACGTTTCGAGCTCTACAAGACGAGTGCCGAACACGAAGGCGACGTGGGCCGCACGCAGCACGGGTTCCCTTCGCAGGAAGAAACAGCCATGTGATGGTGGCACCTCGAACGGATCAGCACATACGTCCATCCTGCGGCCGGAACTGACGGTGCACAGGCACGGCCGCTTGGCTGGACGTATGTACTAATCCGTTCGAGAGCACCAATCGCTAAAACACCAACTTCAAGCCGAACTGCAATTGCCGCATCTCGGTCCGCGTCGAAGTAATCTTGCCGAAGTTCACGCTCGAAAGCGTCGTGTTCGGATCTCCCCAATTGGGATGATTCAGGAAATTAAACGCCTCGAAACGGAACTGCACGTACTTCTGATCGCTGAAATGAAAGTCCTTCGATAGCGAGAAGTCCCAGTTCTCGATACCGGGACCGAGCACCTCGCTACGGCCTGCGCTGCCGAAGGTCCCGTTCGTCGCCCTGGAATAAGCCGCCGTGTTGAACCACTTGTCGATGGTCGGGTCAGCCAGTTTCGTGCTAACACTCACGTCGCGGTTAGGTCGGCAACAGTTGCCGATATTGGCGGTGTCTTCGCCGGCGCCGACGGTCAGCGGGAATCCTGAAGCGAGCGTCACAACAGAGGTGACTTTCCATCCTCCGACGATGCCGGCCAGCGGGCCCCGATTGAGAAACTTCCGGCTTGTGCCGAACGGCAGATCGTAGACCACCGAGGTCACGAATCGGTGGCGCTGGTCGAAGACCGACAAGCCGTTCTCGCACGACAAGCAATACGAGTTCTGCGGGTTCAGCGGGTCGGTACCAAGCGTTCGAATGCCGCTGCCGTTATCGGTGGATTTCGAGAACGTGTAGGCGCCAAGAATCGTCAGCCCGTTCGTGTACCGCCGGGTCAGCTTCATCCCAAGTGAGTTGTAGTTCGAGTACGCGACATTGGCGGCACCTTGGAACAAGCCGAACTCGGGAAACGGAGAGCGCAACGCGATGTTCGTCGTCCCGGGAACAGGCTGGTTCGCCAGATTAATCCAGCGCTGCAGCCTGCGACCCTTGGATCCTATATAGCTCACCTCCAAAGACGTGTTGCTCGTCAGCTGCCGCTGGACGCTGGCTTCGGATTGATCGACATAGGGGGTCTTGCGGTCGATGTTGTCCGTCAACACCAGCGGTCTCACGACGCAGAGCACACCAGCAGGGGCGTTGCAGGGATTCCCGGCACCGAAGTTGAACGGATCCTGCCACGTCGAAATCAGATTCGCCGACGTTGATTGCACGGTCAGGCGTCCCTGAAGATTCCGGCTTTTGTCGAATACGATATTTCCGATGTCCTGGACGAAGAACCTTCCGGCGCCCACGCGCATCACCCAACGCGGCGTCGGGCTCCACGCGATGCCGAGGCGCGGCGCAAAATTTGTGTAGTCGGCATGAATCAGCCGTTTGCCTAAACGCCCATCGCGCGCGACCTGAATGTCGGGCGAGAACCTGATCCCCGCATTTTCATAGAAGTCGCCGACGCCTGTGCGTACCAGCACGGGATGAAGCTTGAGGTCGGCGACCTGAGGCTCCGGCGTATTCAAGGGAATCTGCGCGACAATCTGCCTCCCCGAGGTGTCGGTCCATGGCGGCGTGAATTCGTAGCGAAGGCCTGCATTGATGGTGACCGTCGGCCGCACTTTCCACGTATCGCTGATGTAATACGCCTGGCTCACAGCGGTGAGTGTCGCGTGCGCCAGACCCGATGCGTACGACCATGTGCCAAGGTAGCCGAGCAGGTAATCGGCGAAGCCGTACCCGGTCGCCACGTTGTTGGCGAACCCGGCGGAGCCGCGCGCAAATTGATTCCCATCCTGATTGTAGTGATCGAGGCGCAGCTCTCCACCAACCTTCAGAAAGTGCGAGCCGTGGGTCCACGACACGTTGTCGAGGAACTGCCAATTTTTATTGCGGTTGATGAAGGGGGAATTAGAATCGTCGCCAAAGCTGGAAAATGACGCAATCCCGACATCCGGCAGCCCCCATGCATCGGGCGGCACGACCGACGGAAGGGGAACGCCGGCCTCCGTCGTGACGTCGAGGATGTTATTCAGTTGCCCGCCGGCGTGATTGAAAAACTTGTTGTACCCGACACGGAATTCATTCACCAGCGTCGAGGTCAAGACCCGCGCATTGTCCACGACCGCTTGTTGCGCGCTGGTGGAGACGATCGAGCCGTTCAGCCGAAGGCCTCCGGTAAACGCGGATTCGTCGGCCCAGCTGTAGCGGCCGTACCACGTTGATTTCGAGTTCTCCACAAAATCGACGCGGGTTGTGAACTGGTCTTTGTCGGTCCGGTTCTGGTTCACCGCGAGATAATTGCTGGCGAGACTCGAGGTCGGTTGGTTCGGTTCCGGGTAGTAATTCAGTAACTTCAGCGAAACGGGGCTGAAACGCGATGAAGGGATTTGGTTTCCCGGAAACGGCGCGTTGGTGAGGGGATCTCTGATGGTCGTGGTTGCGCACCGACCGGGCGTCGCGCATTCAGAAAAATCACCACGCCGCATCGCGACCGACGGCACGTTATAGAACTGCTGCCGCTGGTTCCGCAAACGGAACCCCTCGTAATTTCCCATGAAGAAGAGCTTGTCCTTGCCGTTGATCAATTTGGCAATCTGGACCGGACCGCCTAACGTGAACCCAAACTGGTTCCACTTGAACGGAGCCGACGTGGGGACGGCGCCGCCAAACCCGTATGGAAGAGCGTCGAGTTTGTTATTGCGCACGAACTCCCACACCGCGCCGTGGTACACGTTGGTGCCGGCCTTCGTCGTGACGCTCACCTGACCGAGCTCGCGGCCAAATTCCGCGGAGTAAATGCCCGTCTCAACTTTGAATTCCTGCAAGGCGTCGATGGAGGGCAAAAAAATGTATGAGTTGAAATTCACATCCGTGTTGTTGATGCCGTCCAGTGTGAAATAGTTCCACTCGCGTCGGCCGCCGCTGATCGACAGTGCCTGTTCGGACCGGTTGCCGCCCTGCCGGGGAGCCGATGCGCCTGCATTCGCGAAACTTGCCGACACGTTGGGTGTCAGCGTCACCATCTGAAGATAATTTCGACCGTTCAGCGGCAGATCGACGATGCGGCGATTGTCGATGACGGTGCCGATCGCGGCGTCTTCGGTATTCATCATCGGCGCGACGGCGGTTGCCTCGACCGTCTCCGTGATGTTCCCCACCTCCAACTTGAAATCGAGACGGACGGTCTGCTGAACCTGCAGTTCAACTTTATTTCGAGCTCCGCTCTGGAATCCCTGTAACTCCGTTCTCACGGTGTACACGCCTGGCAGCAGGTTGGGAAAGACGTATACACCCGCAGTGTTGGCCTGCTCCGTACGTGTGAAGCCGGTGTTGTCGTTTGTAACCGTGACTGACGACCCAGGGAGCACGCCTCCGGTGCTGTCTGTCACGATGCCGGTGATTTGCCCGAAGGTCTGGGCAGAGGAAGGCACCGCCGCCGCAAGTAAGAAGGTAAGAACCAGGGCCCCATGGAACGATGCACGCATCGGAATGCCTCCATTTTGAAACTTGATGGGGCCGAGTTTGGGCCTATTCCAATGAGTTCGCAACCACTTTCTGTGGGTGTTCCGCGTGTGAGCGATTCGGTTTATTGGAGATCTTGACGCCGTCGAACGGCTGGGTGAGGAGACCGATGAGCGTTTGATGCCGTCGCTCGCTGAAATCGTCGAGTCCGAATGTCATATGGTGACCCGCGACCGGTTCGGCGACATACGTTCCGAACAGGCGATCCCACCACGGGAACAGCGTTCCATAATTTGAATTTGTCTCGGCGGCGTCGGCTGAGTGGTGAATGCGGTGCACATCGGGGGTGACAACGAACAGCCTGAGCACACGCTCGACCGAAGCGGGAACAGAGACGTTGCCGTGCTCCGCAAACGAAATGACGGTCGTGAGAAGCTGCGAGACAAAGACGGCAGAGGCTGGCAATCCGAGCGCTGCGACGGTTGCCATGAGAATCGTCGTCGTGTAGACGCTCTCGAGCGGATGGAACCTGGCCGCCGTGGAAAAATCGCAATCGACATCGCTGTGATGGGTCCGGTGCATTCGCCAGAACAGCGGAATGTGATGAAGAAGATAGTGTTGAGTGAACGTAACCAGATCGAGCGCCAGCAGCGTGACGGCGAGCGTCAGCCAAAACGGTGCTGAAAACTGATTGAACACGCCCCAGCCGCGCTCGGTGCAATAGATCGCCCAGGCGATGCCGGCGATCGGAAACAACAAACGAAGAAACAGCGTGTCGATGAGCGTGATGCCGAAGTTCGAAAGCCAGCGCAAACGGAGGGCGCTTCCCGGCTGACGCCGCGGCACGACACACTCGAGCAGCGACACCAGGATGATGATCCCGAAGTAGCAGTACGTGTATGTCTTCGTCATTCAAGCCTTGACGCAAAGACGCGGAGACGCAGAATTACCTCTGCGCCTCTGCGCCTTTGCGTCGAGCTACTTCCGCCGGCGCGCTCTCAACACCAGGATGCCCGCGCTGAGAACTCCCAAGCCCGCCGCGATCGAATCCGCGCCGATTTCAGGTACCCTCGGGGCAATTCCTGCATACGCGCTGCCCGCGATCGATACGATCGCCAGCATGACGCCAAACCCATACATCAACACTTTCATATGCTTCCTCCTTGAACGCGTGCCGCGACGCGCGGCGACGCGGTTACTGCCGACCGACTGTCAAGACCACACAGACCATCTACCCGTCGTCAAGACGTACAACGCAATAAGACCGTTCGCCGTCGCGTGCGCCTGCACCGCGTCTCCAAGCGATCTGCGGTGATACATGGCCAGTGCGAACAGGATCCCCGCGAGCGTTCCCGCCAGCCAGAACCGCCCGTGCATGGCGCCGAATAACAACGAGGAGACGACAAGTGAGGGCCATGAAAACGTTCCAACCGGGACCCGCTGGAATTCCGAATCGATTACACGCCGTGTCAGAAATCCCCTGAATGCCAGCTCTTCAACGATCGGCACGAAGATCACGAAGCCGAGCACGCGCATCAGGAGCCACGCAGCGGCCCAATACGACGGAATCGACGCGAGCGCGTCCGGCCACGAGGACTTGCCGCCCGCGTCGGCCGGGGCGAGCGCAATCCACATGGCAAACACCACGACGCCGATTGCCGTGGCGGGAAACGACACGTTCCACGTAAGGTCGCGATAACTTCGCCGACACCTCCACAGCACGACAGCCACGGCAACGAGACACAACGGATAGAGCCACTCAAATTTAGCGGAGATCGCACCAGTGATCATGCCGGCCGCAAGTAAGGCGATGAACGGCAACAAATACGGCGTGGTCAAGTCGCCGAGCACGACAGCGCCGTGGTCATCTTCAATTCGAGTGTTGGAGTTGACGAACCAGCCCGAGCGTTGCGTGATCGCGACTATGCCGAGTCCGAAGGCGCTGAAGGTGAGCCATCCCGCCTGGGAGTGAAATCCGCCGAGCGCTACGTCGCGCCAGCCCGATGATCCAAGGACAATGAGCCCAACGATCCGCACGCTGTTGAGCGTCCATACAGCGACGGCACCGAACGGCAACAGCGCGAGCGCTGCGGGAAAACGCAGCTCGCGGCGAAACAACCAGAGATAAATGCTCACGAATGCGAGGATC
Source organism: Vicinamibacteria bacterium (assembly GCA_031371345.1). GTDB lineage: Bacteria > Acidobacteriota > Vicinamibacteria > Vicinamibacterales > JAMQPK01 > JAMQPK01. The sequence continues at coordinate 18,673 of JANMJM010000267.1, read as the reverse complement.
AATCCAATCCCTTCGAGGCCCGAGCACTGCTGCGCAATGGCGACCTTGAACGCCGGCGTCCCGACGATGAGTCGCTCCGGCCGAGTCACCACGACCGGGTACATCAACCCGAGCATCCGAACGACGACGTAGAACGTGTAACGTGCGAGGGAGGCCCACAGATGCTGGGTTAAAAACCCGGCGATCCATACGCCAACGCCGATTGGAATGGTTTTGAGGAGCAGTGGCCGACTCTGCTTCGCTGCCCAGAGCCAGGAGCGCACCGGCGCGAGGGCGAGCGCCCACGCGGCTACGGCGATCGTCCCGGAGATCAACCACGCGACTGCCCACCGGCGACCGTCGTCGATCACGGCGAAATCGGCGTCAAATACCGTGACTGAAAGCCGGATGAACACCGCCAGCGCTAAAGCGTGTCCCGCGAGAAATGAAAGCTTGAACGGTTGGTGCGCGCGTGCAGCAAATTGCTTCAGGGCTTGGGCTGCGCCGCGATGACCCAGCAGCGCCGTCGTCGCAACGATGGAAATGAGCAGGCGTGCGGCATGGGGCGCGGAGCCAATCGCCCGTGCGATCCACATGGGATGATCGACAAGCGCCTGCGCGTCGAAACGGACCGACAGCCAGAGGGCTTCGCCCACGAGCGCCAGTAACATGAAGCTGATCGGGAGCAAGAGACAGGCTGCCAGTATCTACGGATAGCAACGGACGTGCCGCTCACCTTAGCCGCAGAAATCCTCTCAATCTCCGATCGGGGAATCGGCAGGGAGATAATGGTCGCGCCCGGTGAGGACTTCGCAACGGTTGCGGCGCGCCGGGGATCGTATAATTAGGAACCTGAGCGTCGAAACTGCGTCTAATTGACCAGGCGGCCCCACAGTTCCTGTCCGTCCTACATCCTTATTTAATATGACGAATCAATCGAATCCCTACCTTTTTGTCACTCTGCTGTTACTTGGGGCCGCCGTTTCGTGTGGCGGAGAGTCTGCGGGGGCCGGAGGGGGCGGCGGCGCCGCCAGTGGACGGGCCGGCATGCCCGCCATGGGTGTCGAAATCGTGACGCTCGAGGCCAAGCCAATCGAACAGACGACGGAGTTTGTCGGGACCATCAAGTCGAGACGCTCGGCCGACGTACAACCTCAAGTCGAAGGATTTATCACGCGCATCAGGGTGAAGTCGGGTGACCGCGTGTCGGCCGGTGCCACATTGATGGATATCGATTCACGTCTTCAGGAAGCGAACCTGTCGAGCCTCGAATCGGTCAGAGCGCAGCGTGAGGTCGATGTGAGCTACGGGCGGCAGGAAGCGCAACGCGCGCAGAAGCTGCTGGCCGCGGGTGCAGGCAGTCAAATGGACGCCGACCGGGCAGCCAATCAGTTGAAAGCCGCTGAGGCGCAGCTGCGGACCGTTGATGAACAGCTTCGCGCATCGCGGACCGACATCGCCTATTACCACGTCGCAGCGCCAACCGCTGGGATCGTCGGCGACATTCCGGTGCACGAAGGCGATCGCGTGACGAAGTCCACGGTTCTGACCAGCATCGACGCAAATGCCGGCCTCGAAACATATCTGAACGTTCCGGTGCAGCAGGCGCCGAAGCTGAAGCTCGGCCTGCCGGTGCGGCTCCTCGACGAGACCGGTGCACCCATGGCCGCGGAAACGATCACCTTCGTCTCTCCTTCTGTCGACACGACGACGCAGACAGTGCTGGCCAAGACCGGGATATCGACGCCGGCCGGATTGCGGACCGATCAATATGTGCGGGCACAAGTGATCTGGTCGACAGAGCCGGGACTCACGATTCCGCTGACGTCGGTGATGCGCATCAACGGTCAGTACTTCGCGTTCGTCGCGGAGGACGCGCCGAAAGGCGGCGGACTCGTCGCACATCAACGCGCCGTGCAACTCGGTCCTGTTGTCGGCAACAACTACGTCGTGCTGAGCGGCTTGAAGGCCGGAGAAAAATTAATCGTCGCGGGTGTGCAGAAGATCGGTGACGGCGCCCCGGTGAGGGCATCGTAGATGGTCACAGACGTCTTTATACGAAGGCCGGTCCTCGCGACGGTGTGCTCGGTCATTATTACTCTCGCCGGCGCGATCGCCATCCCAACGCTTCCCATCGGCCGCTATCCCGAGCTTGCGCCCCCCACTGTCGCCGTGAGCGCCTTCTACACCGGCGCCAACGCGCAGGCGGTTGAAAGCGCGGTCACCACTCCGCTCGAAACCGTCATCAACGGTGTCGAGGGCATGACCTACATGACCTCGTCGAGCACGAACAGCGGGCTCGCGCAAATCGCGGTGACGTTCGAAGTCGGTCGCAATCCAGACCTTGCCGCGGTCGACGTGCAGAACCGCGTGAACCAGGCGCTCGGCCGCATGCCGGTGGAAGTGCGGACCAACGGCATCACCGTCACGAAAGGCTCGGCGGGTTTCCTGGGCGCCATCGGCTTTTACACCGACGACAACCGCTACGACTCGCTGTTCATCAGCAATTATCTCGACCGCTACGTCCGCGATGCGCTGAAGCGCGTGCCGGGTATTGCGAACGTGATTATTTTCGGCGAGCGCCGCTTCGCGATGCGACTGTGGCTCGATCCGAACAAGCTGGCGGGTCGCAACCTGACGGCGACCGACGTGGTGAACGCGCTTCGCGAACAGAATGTCCAGGTCGCCGCCGGATCGGTCGGCGCGCAGCCGGCATCGGCCGATCAGCTGTTCACGCTCAGCGTACGTGCCGCAGGACGGCTCACCGAAGTGCCCGAGTTCGAGAATATCGTCGTGAAGGCGGGCAAGGACGGCGCGCTCGTGCGCGTGAAAGACATTGGCCGCGTCGAGCTTGGCGCCGAAGACTACTCGTCGCGCCTGCGGTTTGCCGGCAAGGAAGCATCTGGTATCGGACTGCAGTTGCTGCCGTCGGCGAACGCCATCGCGACGTTCCGCGGCGCCATGGCTGAAATGGATCGGCTGGATGATCAGTTCCCCCCGGGATTGAAGTGGCAGCTGGCGTTCGACAACGTCGTGGTTGTGCAGGAATCGATCGTCGAAGTGCTGAAGACGCTCGCCGAGGCGATTGCGCTCGTCATTCTCGTGATGTTCCTGTTCCTGCAGAACTGGCGCAGCACGGTTATTCCGGCGATCACCATTCCCGTGTCGCTCGTCGGGTGCTTCGCGTTCGTCAAACTGCTCGGCTACTCCATCAACACGCTGACGCTGTTTGGCATCGTGCTCGCCACCGGCATCGTCGTCGATGATGCGATCGTCGTCATTGAGAACATCGAACGGCACATCAGCCAGTTCGGCAAGACGGCGCATCAGGCGGCCATGGATGCGATGCGCGAAGTGTTCTCGGCGGTCATCGTGATCGGCCTCGTGCTCGTCGCGGTGTTCCTGCCGGTCGCGTTCTTCCCCGGGACGACGGGACGGATGTATCAGCAGTTTTCGATGACGATCACTTTCGCCGTCATTCTGTCGGTGTTCAACGCCGTCACGTTCACGCCGGCGCTCGCGGCGCTGCTGCTCGAAAAGGAGACCCACACGCACGGGCGATTCTTTACGGGCGTCAACAAAGTGATTGATTCGGGGACGGACGGCTACGTGCGCCTCGTCGGTAGCGCGCTGCGTTGGAAATGGGTGATGTCGATCGTCTTCGTGCTGGCACTTGGGGCCACGTGGTGGGTGTATCGGGCGGTGCCCGGCTCGTTCGTACCGGCGGAAGACGAAGGGTACTTCATCACGATCGTGCAGGCTCCCTCGGGGTCGTCGATCGAATACACGACCAACATCATGAAGGAAGTCGAGCAGGTCTACGCCAAGCAGCCGGAAATGGCCGGCGTGTTCTCTGTCGCAGGCTTCAGCTTCAGCGGCGCGGCGTCGAACAACGGCTTGATGTTCTCGCGACTGAAAGCCTTCAGCGAGCGCCAGGGTAAAGAGCACTCGCTCGAGTCTATTTTGAACCGCGTCCGCGGCCAGGTGTTCGGTATTCCGGGGGCGCTCGTCATTCCCGTGGCCCCACCGGCCATTCAGGGTATTTCGGCGTTCGGCGGCTTCCAGTTCGAGGTGCTCGATCTGGGCGGCGGCGACATCAACCAGCTCGCGTCCGTGACGCGCGACGTCGCGGGTGCCGGCAACAAATCTGGGCGCGTGGCTGGGTTATTCTCTGCGTTCACGGCGAACGACCCGCAGCTGCTCGTCACGATCGATCGCGATAAGGCACGGTCGCTCGGGTTGCCGATTCGCGAAGTGACGGACGCGCTCGCGGTGTTGCTGGGATCGCAATACGTGAACGACTTCGACTTCAACAACCGCGCGTATCGCGTCTACGTGCAAGGCGATCAGCAGTTCCGCGCGAAGCCGACCGACCTGTCGCAATACTACGCGCGCGCGTCGAATGGCGACATGGTGCCCCTGTCGGCCGTCGTGCGGACGACCGAGACGACAGCACCCGCGGTTATCAATCATTTCAACATGTTCCGATCGACCGAACTGACTGGCTCGGCGCTGCCGGGTGTGAGCTCCGGGCAGGCGCTGCAAACGATGGCGGAGGTCGCGCGCGCGACGCTGCCGACCGGCTACGACTTCGCGTGGTCAGGGCTGTCGCTCGAAGAAATTAAATCTGGCTCGCAGGCCGCGTATCTGTTCGCGCTGTCGATCGTGCTCGTCTATCTCGTGCTGGCGGCGCAGTATGAAAGCTGGGTGCTGCCGCTCATCATCCTGCTGGGCGTACCGTTGGCGGTGTTCGGCGCGTTGTCGGCTCAGCTGATCCGCGGCTTCGCCAACGACGTGTTTTGTCAGGTCGGATTGATCATGTTGATCGGTTTGGCGGCGAAGAACTCAATTCTGATTGTCGAGTTCGCCGAGCAGCTTCGCGGACAAGGCAAATCGATTGTCGATGCGGCGGTCGAATCGGCGCGCATCCGACTGCGGCCGATCTTGATGACGTCGTTTGCGTTCATCCTCGGCGTGTTGCCGCTCGCCTTCGCGACTGGCGCAGGGGCGGGTGCACGCAACTCGGTGGGCACGGCGGTTGCCGGCGGCATGCTCGCCTCGACGTTCCTGTCGATCTTCTTCATCCCTGTTCTGTATGTGGTGATACGGACGATTGCGCCTGGGAAAGTGCGACATGCTCACGTCGAGGAGACTGCCCATGTGTAAGCAGCCTTCGCCGACTCCGCCATCTCGACGCAGAGACGCGGCGATGCAGAGAATTCTTTTTTTTATTCAAAGCCCTCGGCGGCTTTGCGCCTCGGCGTCAAAGCCGATCGTTGTGTTCTTTGTGCTGGCGACGCCGGCATTTGCGCAGCCTCAGCCGGTTGAGAGGGTGACGCTCGAGGAGGCGGTAGCACGGGCGCTGAAAAACAATCCGACGATTGCGGCCGCGTCACAGGCGGTCCTTCGCGCTGAGGGACTGTTACAGCAGGCGCGCGCGGCGACCATGCCGAATGTGAGCGCGGTATTTTCGAATACGGCCGTCGATCGCGCGCGCGGGTTCAACGGAATCATTACGCAGCCGCGCGACCAAGCCACCCTGTCGGCGAACCTCAGCGTGCCGGTATTGGCGCCGGTGAGATGGGCGGCGGCCTCGCAGGCTCGCGATCAAATTGAAGTCGCGGGATTCTCGACAGCCGACGTGCGCAAGCAGATTGGCGTCTCCACCGCGCAGGCCTATCTCGCCATCATCACGCAGCGGCGACAAGTCGAACTCAACATCCGAGCCCTCGAGACCGCGCGTGCGCATCTCGACTACTCGAACCGGCGGCTCGAGAGCGGAGCGGGCACCAGGTTGAATCAGCTTCGCGCCGCGCAAGAGGTTTCGACCGATCAGGCGCGCCTGGAAAACGCCGGGCTCGCGGTCCTCCGAGCGCAAGAGGCGCTCGGTGTGCTGATGGCGGCCAACGGGCCGGTCGATGCCGCTCGCGAGCCGGTCTTCGATATTCCGGCTGCCATCGACGAGACGGCGTGGATGGGCGCTCGTACCGATCTGCGGCTGCAGACCGCCACGCAGCGCGCGTTCGAGCGCGTGTGGAAAGACAGCTCGAAGGACTACTTCCCCACTGCGATAGCGTCGTTCGATCCGCAAGGTGTGACGCCGTCCGGAGCGTTCACGCCGTCGAGGACGTGGCGATTCACCGTGTCGTTCTCTCAGCCGATTTTTGATGGCGGGCAGCGTCGTGGTTTGCGCCGATTCCGCGAAGCGGCGGCCCGCGCGTCGGAGCTCGCGCTGGCGTCAACGCAGATCCAGGCGCGGTCTGAAGTGCGGCTCGCACAGGAAGTCGTGCGAAGCACCGAACGGGCGTTGGTGAGTTTGCAGTTGTCGGCGCAGCAAGCCAACGACGTGCTGAACATCACGAACGTCGCCTTTGAAGCCGGCGCGACGACCAACCTTGAAGTGATCGACGCGCAGCGCTCGGCGCGAGATGCAGAAGCGGCGGCGGAAATCGCCGCGGATGCGGTGCGGCGTGCGCGACTGGATTTATTAACGGCGCTGGGTCGGTTTCCTCAATAACGCGGGACCTTAAGCGAACCCGTAGAGCCGCGCGGGATTATCAACTAATATCGCCCGCCGCGTGGCGGCGTCGGGGACCCAGACCGGCAACAGATTCAGCACCAGTCCGTCATCGACGTCTTTGTTCGCCGAGAGATCGGTACGCGTGCCACCTGGCGTCGAACCGGGATGCGGCCAACTCGAACCCCACAAGATCCGTTGAGGATTTGCGGCGACCAGCGCGCGTGCCAGCGGAAGCGCATCAGGATAGTCGGGCGCCATGGTGGAAACGGAATCGGCCGCGCCGGAAATTTTCGCGTACGCTTTGCCTGACTTGACCAGATTCACGAGCGCCGCAAAGCCCGGCTGTTCGACGCCGGCCGATCCGCGCGCCCCGCCAAAATGATCGAAGACGACAGGAACAGGCGACCGAAGCAGCTGCGGCGCGATCGCGTCGATGACTGTGAGCGACGTGTTGAATTGCACGTGCCATCCCCGCGATTTGGCGCGATTGGCTGCGGCCTGAAATGCCTGAAGCGCCGCCGCTGGATCAGTAATCCCCACTTGCGCGAGATTCAGGCGCAAGCCGCGAATGCCGCTCTTGGCCATGCGATCAAGCTCGGCATCCGTCGTGTTCGCATCGATCACCGCGACACCGCGCGCACGCGGGCCGAGCTCGCCGATCGCGTCGAGCGCACACGTATTGTCGGTGCCGTACACGCTTGCCTGGACGATGATGACGCGATCGAGATGGAGCGCGGCCAGCATCGACTGGAGCTCCTGAACGGTGGCGGTGTCCGGTGTGTAAGTACGGTCGGCAGCGAATGGATAGCGCGCCCGGTCGCCAAAGACATGCACGTGGCAATCGCACGCCCCAGACGGCACCTCGAACTTCAGTTTTGTGGCCGGCTGCGAGCCCTTGGCGAAAAGCGTGTCGATGCCACGAAACAGACCGGCCGTCCCAGCCGCTAGCCCGCCGATCACAATCTCGCGACGCGTCGTCATCTCCCGCTCCCTTTCTTACCTGGATGGCTGGCTCGACGGCGGCACCATCCCCTTGATACGCATGTACGTGACGATGTTTCCGTAGTGCTCGTCGTCGTGCGCCACATTCAGAATCAGCAGCGACAACGGCGCGCGGTCGCCAAAGCCTTGAATCGTTTGCCATTTCGTGGCGGCAGCATCGCTCATCTGGTAGGCGCGGTCGCAATACGCGAACGACGCGCGGATTGCCTCTATAAGGGCCGCCTTCGTCGTCTGCGTTTTCTCAATATCGCGCGCCTCGGGATTTTTTTCGCCGAGCGCCGAGGAGCAGAACAGGTACTGATCGTTTGCCAGGTGCCCGATAATCTGCCCGAAGGTGCGCACCTCCGGCGTCGGCTGGAACCCGTAGTTCGCGTCGGACATCTGGTCGGCAGATTTCAGAATGTAGCCCTTGATTTGGTCGTATAGAGGCCGAGCGGACGCAACGGCCGGATTCGCAGGCGCGTGAGCTGGAGCCGTTTGTGCAGCCGCCACAACCGGAATGTGAACTGACAGCAGGCAAAGCAGGATTGTGACTTGCACGAAACGCATCATGATACCTCAGCTACTCGGCGGCTTCCCGGTCCTTATATTTCTGTTGGATCGTGAGGATTTCGTCAAGCTGTTCGAAAAAGACATCGACGACGCGCGGATCGAAATGTTTGCCGCGGCCATCATGCAGCAACTGAAGCGCGTCTTCGTTCGGAAACGCCGGCTTATACGGACGCTCGCTCGTCACCGCGTCGAACACGTCGCCGACCGCGCAGATGCGGCCCCAGAGCGGTATGTCGGTGCCCACGAGGCCACTCGGATAACCGGCGCCGTCCCACCGCTCGTGGTGCGTGTTCGCGATAATGCGACCGGCTTGAAGAATCTTTGAAGACGAGTTGTCGAGAATGGCGCTGCCGATGGCCGAGTGCCCACGCATCACGTTCCACTCGGCAGCATCGAGGCCGCCGGGCTTTCGCAGAATCGATTCCGGGATCGCGACCTTGCCCACATCGTGCATGCGGCTGGCGTGAAGAATCAACTCGACTTCAGCCGCCGGAAGATGCAAGCCGCGCGCGATGACCGCGCAGTACTCGCTCATCCTCTGGATGTGCCGCGCCGTCACCTTGTCTTTGTATTCCGCCAGAATCGCGAGACGCTCGACGGTTTCCAACTGCGCCTGGTAGGCCAGCTGCTGCGCCTCGGCCATCTGCTCGAGCGCGATGCGGAGGCTCGCGGTCCGCTCGTCGCACATGTCTTCCAGATGCGACTGGTAGGCCTTCAGCTCGTCCTGCACGGCCTTCATCTTCAGCAATGACGCGGTGCGGACGCGCAGCTCGGTCTCGTCGACCGGCTTGGCGATGAAATCGTTGGCGCCCGCTTCAACCGCGAGCAGCCGATGCTCTTTGGTCTCGAGCGAGGTGACCATGATGACCGGGACGTCCCTGCCGTGCGGATCCTCGCGGATGCGGCGACAGACGTCGTAGCCGTCGAGGCCGGGCATGACGACATCGAGCAGGATGAGATCGATGCCGAGCTTCAGCTTCGCGAGTCCCTCGACACCGCTGCGTGCGGGCTCTACGAGGTGGCCAAGTCCTTCGACCAGCACCTGCGTCATCAGACGAATCCCGTCGTCATCGTCGATGACGAGGATGCGCCTGGCCGTGTGACCCGCTGCGTCCTCGGCGGCCCTGACACGAGCGGCAGCGGTTGACTCGTCCGGCGGCGCGGTCGGAATGCGATCGGCCCAGCCAATCATGGCCTGGCGAACCTCTTCAAATGCCGCTTCGACCTGATCGATCATCGGCACGGCGCGATCGAACGCGCCCTTGCGCGCATGGCGCGCGAGATCCTCGCACAGGCGCGCGACCGATCCCGCGCCCACCACCGCCGCACTGCCCTGCATCGTATGCGCGGCGCGGAAGAGCCGCTCGCCATCGCCGCTGGCCGAAGCCTCGCGCAGCGCGGCCATTTGCGAGGAGCTCTCGCTCATGAGCGTGTCGATGAGCTGCGCCACGAGCCCCTTCGATCCGCGCGCTTCGAGTGCACGTAAATGCCCGCGGACTTCCGATGCGGGGCTTGTCTCTAGTGCCATGTGCCGGTGCGTGCTCCCTGACCCTCAAGACGGCGCAGACTGTCGCTGCAAAAGCCGACGAGCTGCTCCGCGGTCAAATCCGATGCGAACTCTTCTGTGAGATCGAGCGTGTGGCGTTCCCAGGCGCGCACCACATTTTCATACTCGTGGCACGCACGCGCACGATCGCCGCGGTCGCGATAAATGTTGCCGAGCCAGAAATGCGCGAGCGCGAGCGAGTCGTCGAGATAGAGCGCGCGGCGCAGCGACTGCATCGCCTGATCGATGCGCTGCTGGCGCGCGGCAATCATGCCAACCAGCAAGTGCGCGCGCGCTTCGAGATCGCTGAGCTTCAGGAGGGATTCCGCCTCGTCGGCCGCCTCGTCGTACCGTCCGCTGTGCGCGTAGACGCCGCCGAGCAATAGACGCGCGGGCGCGAACGTCGGCGAACATCTCAACAGACCGCGAAGTCCGGCCTCAGCTTTCAGCCACTGACCCTCGCGAAACGCCTCGAGGCACTCGTCGTACTGCTCGGATGAGGGTCGCGCCGGGAAGTTCGTTCGCGCGCTTTTTTCGATCGATTCAATCGAGACAGCCACCCGACTCCGTGTGCCTTTCTGATAGCAGAACGCGCCGTTGTGCTCGACGAGCTCGAAGCCGTCGGCCATTTGCCAGAGCGATTCGGCATGGCCCAGCAGCAGGTAGCCGTCATCGGCCATCGAATTGTGCAGTCCCTTCACGAGGCGGAGCGCGACGTCCGGCTTGAAATAAATCGCGACGTTCTTGCAGAACACGACGTCCTGCGCACCGTTCGACGGCATCGGCACCTGCGTGAGGTTGCCCTGCTCGAACCGGACGCGCTTTTTGAACTCATCGTCGAGATGAAACAGGCCGCCCTCCTCGCGGAAATGGCGCCGCAGCAAGCTGCCTTCGACGTTCCGGACCGCGCGCGCGGAGTAGACGCCGCGCCTGGCGCTCTCGAGCACCTTGGTGTTGATGTCGCTGCCGATAATCTCGAAGGTGCAGTCGGGATAGGCGAGATAGGCGCCCATATCCCACAATGTGAGCGCGATCGAATACGCTTCCTCGCCGCTCGAGCAGCCGGCGCTCCAGATGCGGATCGTCGTTCGGCCGGCAATGAGCGCGGGCACAATGCGCTCGCGCAGCATGCGGAACTGCGCCGCATCGCGGAAGAAACAGGTCTCGGTTATCGTGACGAGATTGATCAGCTGGCGGAATTCGGCTTCCGTTGAGGGCGCGCCGTTGGCGTGAAGGAGGTGGTCGTAATACTCCTCCATCCGCTCGAGGCCGAGCTGCTGCATGCGCGCGCTCAGCGACGCACCGAGCGACGCCCGCTGGCTTTCGTCGAAGTGCAGCCCACAGCGCTCCTCGATTAAATCCCGAAACTGAAGAAAATGATCCATCGACAGCCCTCACCCGCCTAAATCAGCGAACGGACCCGCTCGACATGCAACGCGTTCAAACTGCGAATCAATCCTGACGGCGGAAGCACCTGCTGCGTCGCGCCGAGCTCGATAGCAGCGCGAGGCATACCGAATACGGCGCAACTGTTCTCGTCCTGCACCATCGTGACGCCGCCGGCCTGGCGAATCGCGAGCAGGCCTACAGCGCCGTCGGCGCCCATGCCGGTCAACAGCACGCCCGCCGAACGCGCGCCGTACACCTTTGCCAGGGAATTGAACGTCACGTCGATCGACGGGCGGTGCCCGTTGACCGGGTCTGAGTCCGATAGATGAATGCGTCCGCCGAGCGTGACGACCATGTGCGCCGTTTCCGGCGCGAACAGCACCCGCCGCGGCAAGATGGTGTCGCCGTCCTCGGCCACCTTCACCGGCAACGGGCACTTGTCCTGCAGCCAGCGCAACATGCTCGTCGTGAATCCGTCGGTCATGTGCTGAACGACCAACACACCGAGCGCAAAGGTGGTCGGCAGGTTCGACAGAATCTCCTCGACGACGCGAGGGCCGCCAGACGATGCGCCAATCGCCACGACATCGGCAGCGGGGCCCGAATACGAGTCGGCCTGAGTCTCTTCCTGCGCCAGCAATCGCCGCGCGCCATGAATGTGCGCGATGACAGGCACGGTCGACAGCGATTTCACCTTCTTGATAAGCGGGCCTGCAGCCGAGCGCCATCGCCAGTCGGGGATGAGCGCCGGCTTTTCCATGATGTCGAGCGCACCTGCCGCGATCGCGTCGGCACGCGTGTATTTCCCTTCGCCGCCGAAGTACGCGCTCAGAAACAGCACCGGCGTCGGATGGCGCGCCATGATGCGTTTGGTGGCCTCCATGCCGTCCATTCCGGGCATCATCAGATCCATCGTCACCAGATCGGGACGCAGCGTCGCGGTCAGCTCCACGGCCTCGGCACCATTCGCGGCATGACCGACGACTTTGATGTCGGGATCGGACTCGAGCAGCGACTGAAGCACTTCGCGCACGACCGGCGAGTCGTCGACAATGAGCACGCGAACGGTGGTCGCCTTCTGTATATGAGAATTGTTAGGCATATGTACCACGACCACCCAGAGGCACGCTGCGCCCGACGAGACGCCGAACGGTATCGAGGAGCTGTGTCTGATCGAATTCGCGCTTCAAGACGTACGCGTCGGCGCCGACGTCAAAACCGCGGCGGCGATCGTCCATGTTGTCGCGCGACGTGACGATGATGACGGGAATCTCGCGATAGCGCTCATCGGCGCGAAGCCGCAGCGTCAGCTCGAAGCCATCCATCCGCGGCATGTCGATATCGGCAATCACCAGGTCCCAGGCTTTCTGCGCCATGACCTCCAGCGCGTCGACGCCATCCTGGGCGATTTCCGACTCGTAGCCGGCGGCAAGCAGAATGTTTTTCTGGAGCTCGCCGGCAACCAGCGAATCGTCGACCACGAGCACGCGGCACGCCCGGATTGGCGTGCGTCGCGGAATCGTCGGCGACGACTGAATAGACGGTGCGTGCGACGTCATGTCGAACAGCGTGATGACATCGAGAATCGGGACGATGTCGCCGTTACCGAGCAAAGCGGCGCCGGTGAAGGTGCGCTGGTTGCGGAGCGGACCTTTCAACTCCTTGAACACCAGCTCCTGCTCTTCGTGAACGGCGTCGACGAGAATGCCAAATCGACCCTCGGTGGTTTCTGCGAGCAAGACGCTTTGACGGGCGCCCGGAAGCGGTCCCGGCAGCCGGAGCAGCAACGACAGCGGCGCCACCGGAATGGATTCGCCGTCCACGCTGAGAATCTGGTCCTCTTGCAGTTGCGCACGCTCGTCGGCGCCAAGATGCACGATGCGGCGGACGGCAGCCGTCGGAAACGCGAACAGGTCCTCGCCCGCTTCGACGAGCACGACGCGCAACAAGGCGAGCGACAGCGGCAAGTTCAGCGTGAACGTTGTGCCGCGGCCAAGCTCCGACTGCACGCGCACCGCGCCGCCCAGGCGTTCCACAACACTGCGCACAACGTCCATGCCGACGCCGCGGCCCGACACGTCCGTCGTCTCGGCACGCGTGCTGAATCCTGGTTGGAAGATCAGCTCGAACAATCTTTCGGGAGACCAGCGACCGATGTCGGCGCGAGTGGCGAGCTTCAGTCGAACGGCCGCGTCGCGGAGCTTCGCCGGATCGATGCCGCAACCATCGTCGCGCAGCGTCATGAGCACGCGATTGCCCTGCTGCTCGGCCGACAGCACCATCTGGCCGACAGGATTTTTTTTGAGCCGCTTGCGTTCAGCGGTGGACTCGAGCCCGTGGTCGACGGCGTTGCGAATCAGGTGAATGAGCGGCTCGGCGATCTGCTCGATGATCTTCTTGTCGAGCTCGGTATCGCGGCCACGAATGGTGAGCTCGACGTCCTTCTCGAACGATCGGGCGAGATCTCGGATGGCGCGTGGAAACGCGTCGAACACCGACGCGACCGGCAGCATCGTGAGCTCGATGACGTTCTGGCGTAACTCCTCGGTAATGAGATTCAGGCGAACCCGGTCGTCGCTGAAATCGACGAGAAAGTCGCGCACGCGGCGTGTCAGCAGGTCGAGCGCGTCGGCATAGTCGGTGAGCTGCGCACCGCGATCGACGCTTGGCGAGTCGGGCGCCAGGCGCGCTTCCCTGACGCGATCGCGAAGGCGGCTCAGACTGCGTTCCACCCGGCGCAGCTCGGTATGCCGTTCGAAGGCTTTCAGACTCTGGACCACCAGTTCGGGCGCGAGATTGGTGAGGCGCTCGAGCTTCTCGATCGGCACGCGCAGCGTTTGCCGAATCTCGGGCCTTTTCGGTTTCGGAAGGGGGTCTGACCCTATGACATTTTTCGACATCGCTTGCAGGGGGTCAGACCCCGTTATTTCTTCCGGGCGGCCCAGCAAGGCGTTCAGCTGCCGGCCGAGCTCGCCGAGTTCCATCGGCTCGAGCTGGCCTCGCGATAACTGCTCGACGCGTACGGACAACACGTCAACGGCGCGAAAGACGGCGTCGAAGCCGTCGACGTCAATCAGACCGGGGTCGCGTCTGGCGGCCACGAAGAGATCTTCGAGCAAGTGGCAGACCTGCGAGATATCCGTGAAGCCGAGCATGAGCGCAGAGCCCTTCAGGCTGTGCGCCTGCCGCATGATGGCGTCGATCGCCTCGAGTCGCGCCGGCTTTACAGCACTCTGAGTGCTGCCGGGCGCCTGCTCGAGGCGCAGCAGCGCCGCGCTGAGCGCGGTCAGGCGGTCTCGGGCTTCTTCGACGAACTTGCTGACGAAGGCCGAGGCATCGAACGGCGTCATACCTTAATGAGGCGAGTCAAATCGAGCAATCCCATGAGCCCCGCAGGCACTTCGGCCGTCCCGATGCAGCACACAGCGCGCTCGGCAGGCCAGGTCACCGGCGGCTGACCGATGTCGTCTGGAAACACCGCGTATATGTCGGCGATCGAATCGACGACCAGACCAATCGGGTCGGCGAATCCGCGCAGCGCCACGACAAACGGCGTGTCGAGATCACTCTGCGGCGCCGACGCAAGCATCGTCCGCGCATCGAGCGCGCACAGAATTTCTCCGCGCAGATTCACCAATCCGGCAACGCCTGGAGGCGCACCGGGCACCCGCCGCAGATGAGACATGCGCGCCACTTCGCGAAGCTGATCGAGCGGCACGCCGTACAGTTCCTCGCCCAGGAAGAACCCGAGATACGCCGTCGGGTCGGGGCGTGGTTGCGCCTCGGCGTCCGACACGTCGGAGGCGTGGGGATCGTGGGACGCGTCCATATCTACAGCTTGAACTCGCGGATCCGGGTTTTGAATTGATCGGCCAGCACATTCAGCTCGCCGACGGAATTTGCCGACTGCTTCATGCCCGATGCGGCATGGCGCGTCACTTCCGCAACCTCGCGCATGGTCTGCACGATCTGCTCGCTGGCGCTCTGCTGCTGTTGTGTCGCGAACGTAATCTGCCGAATCGCCTGCGTCGTGCGATCGACCATGTGGATGATTTCTTCCAGGCTGCCGCGCGCGCGCGTGGCCAGCGACACGCCGTTCTCCACTTCCTTGACGCCCTGCTCGGTCGCGAGCACCGACGTGTTGGTGGCCGACTGGATTTCTCCAACGATGCTTTTGATTTCTTCCGCCGACTCGCGCGTGCGCTCGGCCAGACGCCGGACTTCGCCGGCGACGACGGCAAAGCGCTTTCCATGCTCACCGGCGGCGGCCGACTCGATGGCCGCATTCACGGCGAGCAGGTGGATTTCGCCCGCGATGTCTTTGATAAGGTTCAGCACTTCGGAAATGCGCTGCGAGCGCTCGCCGAGCAGCAGCGTCTTGCCAGAAATATCCGCGACGCGGCGCCGGATCTTTTCCATGGCCTCGAGCGCTTCGCCGACCGAGTCGTATCCGGCGTGTGCAGCCTGCGCGCTATCATCGGCAATTTTTTCGACAGACGTCGCACTGAGCGCGATCTGCTTCGCGGTCGTCGTCAGCTCCTCCATCGTCGCCGTCACCTGCGCGATCGAGGCTGCCTGTTCGATCGATCCCGACGCGTGCTCTTCGGCCGCCGACAACACCTGCGTCGAGGCGCCCGTGATTTGCACGGATGCCTGCTGCAAATCCTGAAGCAGCATGCGAAGCTGCCCCGCCATGTCGTTGGCCGCGTTTGCCAGCATGCCGAGCTCGTCGTGGCGATCAACCGAGAATCCGGCCGACAAATCGCCGCCGGCCACCGATCGCAGGAACGGCACGAGCGCCATGATGGGACGCGAGAATTGTGTCGCCCAGTAGAGGGCGGCCGCGGCCGCCACAAAGGCGATGAGGATCGACAGGAACACGATCGTCCACAGGAGCCGCGCCAACGGCGCGAATGCCACGTCGGTGCGCATCAACAGCACGGTGCGCCAGGCGTCGGGCAGGTACGGCTTCTTATCGCTCGTCGCGTACCCCACGAGATACGACGAGTCGCGCACGTCGATCATCCCGCTGCCGGACGGCGCGCTGGCGTTTCTGTCGAGGCCCTCGAGTCCGAGCGTATTCAAGTGCGTGCGGCCGGCTTCCCATCCGCTGACGAATGAGGGAGCCGCCAGAATCGCGTCGCGGCTATCGGCCAGCAGAAGGTAACCCCGCTCGTCCTGTCCCTCGGGCAGCACTTTCACGCTGTGAAGAATGTCGACGACCTTCGGCCAGTCGAGCACCTGCACGATGACGCCGACGATCTTGCTGCGATCGAAGCTCGCCTGCAGCGGCACCGCCATGGGCATGCCGACCTTGGCCGTGAGATCCTGCATCTCCGGATTGCCGACCCATTTCTCGGCCCGGCGAGCGGCCGCCATCCATTCACGATCGCCGACCTCGCGGCCCCGCAACGCCGGCAGCGTCGAGGCGATGACGGTGCCTGCGGCATTGGCGACCCAGAATTCCTGAGTGAGATCGGCGTTGCGTTTGGCTTCGAGCAGAAATTGCAGAATGCGCCCATCGGCATCGCCCGTGACGGCGTCATCGCGCATGAAGCCGAGCTGCGACCACACGGTGAGGTTCTGCTGGCGATCGAGCAGCAACCGCTCGAGCTTCTCGTCGCTTTGCGACGCGAGGGTTTGGAGGTTGAAACTGATGCGTTCCTCGAGCGCGATCCGGGCAGTCCTGTAGCCGATGAATCCGACGACGACGATCGGCAGCAGCGCGAGCGCGACCGACACGATCGCGAGCTGCCACCGGATGCTGAGGCGTAATTTCATTGTTTAGTCCGCGTGGGGACCCACCCCCACGCGCTGCGCTCGCTTACGTTCGCGATCTTGAAGTGATCGACTGTCTGCTCAGTGATCACTTGAGACCTGTGATTGTGATCACGGCCACCGTGTCGTCCACGTCGGCGCCTGGCACGTACGAAATAGCGCCGGGCACACTCGCGACAAAGCGCAGAATCGCCCGCGACGATTTCTGCGTCGACGGCGGCGTGACGCCCTGCGTCATGCTCTGGGCGACGTAGTACTCCGACATCTCGCGCACCGAGCGGTTCATCACCACTTTGCAGAACGCCTGGCGCACCTCGCTCGTGCTATCCCAGTCGACAGGCACCATCGCCTCGGCGTGCGGCCACATGCGCGACTGCTTCATGAAGATGCTTCGCAGCTCGACGAGCGTCAGTGACTTCACGGGATTCGCCTTGTTCACGATGATGACGAACGAGCGCGACGGCGACGGCGACGGCGCCTGCGCCTGTGGCGCTGCCATCCACGCCAACAGGACGCACATGACTACAGTTGCCGCCGCGCCGCGCAATCGCATCTTGCCAAATATCAAAAGAAGAACACGGCCGCGAACGCAATGCCGTTGAACGGCTTGGTGTCCTCGTCGGCGTGCTCAAGAAAGTCGCGGTCGAGCGGCACCGCGCGGTAGTACTCGGCCTTTATCGCTATCTGCGGGAACGGACGATAGTTGATGCCCGCCAGGTGCCGGCGTTCGGCCCGGTGGATGCGCGGGCTGACCAGTTCCTCGACGCGGTAAAACGCCAGCCAGTCGTCGCTCAACCGCACGGCCGGCTGCACGTAAAAACCTGTCCGCGTTTGTCCCAGCGATTGGCCGCGCGCGTACTCGCTTTGAAAGAGGAACCGCGACACTTCGATCTGCGTCTCGAACCCCACCACATTGTCCGGGGCGAGCTCGCTTGTGACGAGACCGACGTTGCCGCGATACACGTCCCCCGCGACGTCGAACTTTTTCAGCGCACCGCCGGTCGGCAACCGCAACTGTCCGCGCGCACCCCACGCCTTCCCGTCGCGCAGGTCTGTGCGGCTGTTGCCTTCAAAATTATTATTGGCGACGTAGAACTTGTAGCCGACGCCGAGCTCCGACGCGTTCGCCGGCCTGGCGACCGATCCCTGCACCATCACGCCAACGAGCTCGGCGGGGAACAGCTCGCGGAGGTAGATCGGCGTGTCGGTCGAGTAGGTCAGGTTCGGGTAATGGTTTTGCCACCAATACTGAGGGGAGAGCTGCTTGCCAAACCGCACGCCAAGGAAGCGGTTGTGGTTGTATTCCATCCACGCGTTCTCAACCGCCACCTGCCCTTCGCCGCTGATGTCGGTCGTCGGGGTCTCGGTGCCGGTCTCGGTCGTTGTCTCGGCGGAGATCTCCGGGTGATGAGGCACATTCTGGAGCTCGAGCTCCATCAGGAAATTGAATTTTCCAAGCGGCTTTCCGAGCAGCAGCCCGAGGTGGTGTTGCTGAAACGCCACTGGAGTGTCGGAGTTGTCTGCCGAGAATCTGAAGTTGTAGTACCCGTTGAGATTCACTTTGCTATTGATCGTGTCGCGGAGGGAATTCACCACGTCCTCCTGCGCCTTCAACTCATCTTGAAGCGCCTGCGCGGAAGAGCCGGCCTGTTGTTTTTCCAGCGCATCGATGCGCTGCAACAGTTGCTGAATGGAGGCCTGCTGCTTGGCGACTTCCGCCCGGAGGGCTGCAATCTCAGACTGCTGCGCCGACACCGGCGATGCGGCGACGAGCCACACAATGGCCGCACACAAAAGCACTCGCTTCATATCGACTCCCTCAAACGCCTCAAAGGCAGGCTGCCGCTGCACCAGTTATCGGCTGTTCAGTCTCAGAACAGCACACCTTCGAGGGTTACGCGCAGGGG